>JBBRVA010000017.1:0-23721 GCA_038247295.1 Caldilineales bacterium
CTGTGGATGACCCAGTTCTATCCCTGGCCTGCGGGCGACGGTGTGATCTTATATGGCTTGCGGCTGCTCTTTGGGTCAGCGATGCTCCTTTCCATTCTGCTGGGTATCGCCGCAATCCAACGCCGGGATTTTGCCCAACATGGCGACTGGATGTTGCGCGGCTATGCGATTGGCATGGGCGCGGGCACGCAGGCGCTGACCCTGATGGCCGGGGCATTGATCGTCGGCCCGCCGAGTGAGCTCGGCCGCGCGCTTCTGATGGGTGCGGCCTGGGTGATCAACCTCGCCGTGGCCGAATGGATTATCCGCAAGCGGCCGGCCCCGCCAGCCCACACGATAGCAGCCGTTGTTGCCCATTTGTAGTAAATTTCAAGTTTGTACTTATTTCTTATAGGGAGAACAATGAAAACATTCGATGATACGGTTAAGCTCGCGTCGCTAGGCGTTCAAAGCACACCCCTGATACCCCTACCGCTAGCGCGACGCATCGTGCTGCATTGGGTAGTGCGCTTGCTGATCACATGGTTTGCCTTTGGCCTCATGACTTGGGCGAGTATAGCTGGGCTGCAAGCCATGTCCGTCGAAATCGGCCCGATCGTTTCGGTAGGGGTGCTTTCTGTGTGCGCATTGCTCGCGGTCTTTGCGGTGACGCGGCTGATTGAGCAGCGCAATCCGGCAGAAATCGGTTTGGATTTACGCCGCTTCGTCATGGATTGGCTCAAAGGCGCTGGTGTGGGTGCGGCCTACCTATGCGCGGCTGTGGGCATCCTCGCCTTGCTTGGCGGCTATCGGATTGCCGGTGTCGCATTCGCAGGACAAGCACTGGCGGGTGGCCTCTTGTTACACTTTTTGGTTGGCGTTTTTGAAGAAACACTCTTTCGTGGCATTTTGTTTCGGTTTTTGGAAGAAGGGTTTGGGTCGTGGATTGCATTGACCCTGACCGCGCTGTTTTTTGGATTTTCGCACCTGAGTAACCCAAATGCCACGGTGTGGAGCACCATCGCGATTGCGTTGGAGGCCGGTGTCTCGATTGGCGCGGCGTATATGGCAACGCGCAGTTTGTGGTTTGCGATGGGGTTGCACACGGCCTGGAATTTTCTTCAGGGCACGATTTTCGGCGTGGCTGTCTCGGGTAACGGAGCGCCGACCGACAGCCTGTTTAGACCGCTCATTCAGGGCAATCCATGGCTGACCGGTGGCGCGTTTGGGATCGAAGCCAGCGTGATTACGGTTGTGTTGGGGCTTGGCTTGGGCATCTATTTTATGGTTCGTGCCGTGCGCCAGAAACGCATCCTGCGCGGGTTGTTGTGGCGTGGCGGAATCAACGGGCTTCGCTGTAACAATCAAGAAAGAGGTGACTCATGAATACGCTGGCGCTCTCCCTGATTCGCGCAATCCTGATTGGGCTTGGCGCAACACTTACGTTTGACCTTTGGGGACTGTTTCTCAAATATACCTTTCAGATTACGCCCTCCAACATCTGTCTAGTCGGGCGTTGGCTGCGAACCATGCCCGAAGGAACCTTTACGCATTCAAATATTGGATCTACTCCCCAGAAGAGCGCAGAATGCGCGGTAGGATGGATCGCCCACTATATGATTGGCATCACATTCGCGATCGTTTTCGTTGCATTCGTAGGCAACAGCTGGCTTCAGCATCCGACGCTGATTCCCGCCATCGGCTTCGGGGTCGTCACGGTCTTGGCGCCGTTCTCCATTATGCAACCTGCATTTGGGCTCGGCTTTGCGGCAGCAAAGACGGCAAATCCTACACAGGCAAGACTTCGTAGTTTGATGAATCATACGGCGTTTGGCGTAGGCCTTTACCTGTTCGCATTGTTGGCCGACTGGTTGCTACGGGTATATGTCTAACAAATCATGCAGACGCATGGACACTTCGCGTGCCGAACACTTCGCGCCAAGATTTTTTCTGCTCCCGAAGTGAATCGACCTCGCCCACACCCTGCTATCCCCTAAAGGGGACGATGGCATTCACAAGGAGCAAGCCCTTATGGTTTGTGGGATATGGCCGGCAACGTGTGGGAGTGGGCTGCGGATTGGTACGATGCAGAGTATTATAAGAACTCACCGAACGAGAATCCACTGGGACCGGCATCGGGGGACTATCATGTGCTGCACGGCGGTTCGTGGTCTAGTGACGCTCGTGACGTTCGTTCGTCTTACCGCAGCACGGGGGTCATCTTCGGGTGGAATGACGATGTTGGGTTTCGGGTGGTGCGGGTTGTGTCCCCCGGCCGTTGAAGCTCTGATCTCTGAAGATAACCCAAACAACAAGAAAAGAAGAAAACGGGGCTACACCCTACTCGCAGCTGGTCTTCCGGGCGGGCCGGTGTAGCCCCACTTTTTAGGCCATCATCACCACTATCAGTTTGATGCAAGCGCGTCTACACCACTCCTGCGAGCGGCTACCAAAATAGCGGAACACCATACTGAGCAAAGTAGGGATCATCGCTGACAAGTGTGATTCGCTGCACCATCGCCTGCGCGATTAAAAGACGGTCAAAGGGATCACGATGATGCAACGGAAGCATGGCGACTACTTTGAGTTCATCCATGCTAACTGGCATAAGTTCAATTTCGTTCTCAGCGATTTGCGCTGGAATCAAATCGGCGAATGGCTGGGACAGAGCAAGTTTGCCAATTCTGATTTTGATGGCAATCTCCCATACACTGGCAATGCTCATCAACACTTCGTTTTCTTCTGCTTCGATGGCGGCGCGCACCGGTTGACTCAAGCGCGTATCACCTGCAATAAACCAGAGAAAGACATGCGTGTCGATCATGAAGCGCATTACATGTAGTCCTTGAAATCTTCCAGTGGCGCGTTGAAATCATCTGCTATGTGGACCAATCCTTGCGCGCTGCCAAAACGACGGCGTTTTTTGGTCGGCTTGATGCGTACAATTTTAAGGAAGGGTTGATTGTCCTTCGCGATGATAATTTCTTCGCCTGTCGCGGCCAGTTCAGCAAGGGCTGGGAAGCACTGAATGGCTTGTTGCAAGTCGATTTGGGTCATTTGTGGGATCCTTTTAGCATCACCATTTCATAATTTATGCTAGGGCAAACTGCATCCATGACAATCACCAGTCCGCCGCGTTTTGATCGACAATTTTGATCGACAATATTATTCCGCCAGCATCAATGCCGAAAACGCTAGCATACATCAGCGTCACCTACGCCATAATACCATTAATAGCGGAACCAACAAAACAAACGCTCGTGAATTAATCCTCCTTTTCTTTGCGTGCTTGGCAGTTTTTGCGGTAAAGTAATGGCTATACAAGCCAATCAATCACACGGCAAGGAAAGAATGATGGATAGCGAAAACCTGATCGAGTTCACCCAGGCCCTTGTCCAGTGTCAAAGCCTGAGCGGCCAGGAGCAGGCGGCCGCGCAACGGGTGCAGGCCGAGATGCAGGCGCTGGGTTTCGACCAGGTGTGGGTGGACGAAAATGGCAGCGTGATTGGCAGCATCGAGGGCGCCCAGCCGGGCAAAACGCTGCTCTTTGACGCGCATACCGACACCGTGCCGATTGCGCCAGGCGTGCCATGGACGCAAGCACCGTTTGGCGCCCACATTATCGACGATGCGATCTATGGACGTGGCAGCGCCGACATGAAAGGCGCGCTGGCCGCCATGATCTATGCCGCGGCGGTGGTGGATCGGTCGCAACTGCGTGGACGGGTGGTTGTCAGCGCGAGCACGCTAGAAGAAGTGCTGGAAGGCGCAGCCCTGCGCACCGTGATGGCGCAGATCCGGCCCGATTTTGTGGTAATCGGCGAACCCACCGATCTGAATTTGAGCCGGGGTGGACGGGGACGCGCGGAAGTACATCTGGAAACCGTGGGCCGACCGGCGCACTCTTCTTCGCCGCATCTGGGGCGCAACGCGGTGCTCGACATGATGAAAGTGATCGGCGTCATCGATCAGCTTGAATTTGCGAGCGATCCGCTGGTGGGGCCGGCGATCATGGCGCTGACCGATATCATCTCCGATCCGCACCCAGGTAACTCAGTCATCCCCAGCCTTTGTCGCGTCACCTATGATCGGCGTCTGCTGCCCGGCGAGACGCGGGCCGATGTGTTGGATATCATCACGGGGCACCCTGATCTTCAGGCGCTTGAACTACACGCGCAGATTGGCACGGGTGAGTATAAAGCATACACCGGCGCTACCCTGCGCAGCGAAAAGTTCTTCCCCGCGTGGTCGTTTGCCGAGGATGATTGGTTTATCCAGCACGCACGCCATGGGCTCCACAAGGCGGGGTTAACACCCACGGTAGGTGCTTATCGTTTCTGCACCAACGCCGCTTACAGCGCCGGTATTGCCAATGTGCCGACGGTTGGCTTTGGCCCGGCGCGCGAAGGCGATGCGCATGTGGTGGATGAACACCTGCGCCTGGCAGATTTGATCGCCGCCGCGCGTGGCTATGCCGGTATCATCGCAACGGTGCTGGCCTGATGGCGACGTCACCTTTCCACGTTGCGCCGCTGACCGTCGCCGATGCACATGCAATCTTAAGCTGGCAATACGACGAACCGTATGCGATTTACAACATGGGTTCCGCCGAAAAGGGCGCGCCGGAAGTAATGTTGGATGTTCAATTCTTGTTGGAACCACGCAATGGTCACTATGCTGTCCGTGACGCGATTGGTGAATTGGCTGGCTTCTGCTGTTTTGGCGAGGAAGCACGGGTGCCAGGGGGCGACTACAACCAGGTTGCGCTGGACATCGGCTACGGAATGCGGCCGGCGTTGACTGGTCAAGGACGAGGCAGCACTTTTCTGGCTACGATTCTCGCCTTTGCCGGCCAAGAATATGAACCAATCCTATTGCGAGCCACGATTGCGGCTTTTAATCGCCGCTCAATGCGTGTATTCGCCAAAGCCGGCTTCCAACCGATTCAGACATTTCTAAGCCAGAGCGAGCCGCCGCGCGAGTTTGTGGTAATGGTGAAGGAAAGGGATTGGTAAGTGGTAAATAGTAAGTAGTAATTGGGCTATGCAGCACCTCCCAATTACTACTTACTATTTACCACCCACAACCGATTCGTGCGCCGGATCTGCCAATAGGCCGCCAACCCACCACCGATCAAGCCAAAGAGATGACCCAACCAGGAGACGCCCGGGGCGAGCGGAAAGACGCCCCAGAGCATACCACCGTAGAAGAAAAAGGCCAAGACCGCCAGCACAATCGACTGAATGCTACGTTCTAGATAGCCGTAGCCGAGCAGAAAGCCCATATAACCAAAGATCACGCCGCTGATACCCAGATGCACGGTATAAGCAGCACCGAAGATCCACACGCCCAGGCCGCTGATCAGCGCCGCTAGAATACTGACGTAGACGAATTGGCGGACCCCGCGCAGCATCACCAGCAGGCCCAACAGAAAGAAGGGAATTGTGTTGGCAAGCAGATGAAAAAAACCATAGTGCAAAAAGGGTGCCAATCCAATATTACGCAAACCGACCCAGGTGCGTGGGTGAATGCCATATCGGTCGAGATCAACACCCCATAAAATAAGGTCGATGAACTCGATTGACCAAAGTACGGCGACAATCACACCCAAGCGCATGCAATGGCCGACCAGCTCATTTTTGAGCCCATACGCGTGTCTGTCAACAAAAGTGTTGACGGTTGCGGGTAACTTCATTTTCATAGTTGGTATTTTATCCAATTCATATGTAACCGCAACTATTGGGCATAGCTGCACCTCAAACCGACAAGCCAGTATACACGGATAGAGAGAAACACGGATAGAAACGGCGAAAAATATCTGTATTTTCCACTATCCGTGTATACTAAAAATTTGCGCTGTTGGTTATAATTCTCGACTTCTAGGTACTTTAGGCTAAAACACAACAGAACTTAACCAACCCTTAATTCTGCAAGGAATATCTGGCATGGCCTATACTTTAACTGATCAATTTCGCCCCTTACGAAGGACAATGCGGCTCAATGGCATTACGGTCGGGTTAGCGCTCGGCTTGCTACTTTTTCTACTCCCGCAGACGACTTTGAGTGCCTGGGGGCTTTATACGGGTGGCGCCCTTTGGCCGGTGCGGGCGACGGGCGCAGTCCTAATCGCGCTTGGCTTACTTTTCTTTTTAACAGCCAGCCAAGAAGTGATTAGCCTTCCCTTGTTGCTTGGTATGACCATTGCCAATGGTCTGCTGGCACTTGTGCTGTTGATGGCCTATCTGCAACAGGAACTAAGCGGCTTGACTCCTATCGGACGCCTATTGCTAATCCTCGTTTTTTTGCTCTGCCTGATCGGGGCCGTGACGCCGATCCGCTATTTCCGGCTCGAGAATCGACCCCAATAATGGCTCCCATTTCAATTGTGAATTTTATTACAGACACAATCTAACGAAGGCGGTTATACTATAAAGCAGTTAGCTTCTTCCTCCTCCTTTGATCAATGGAACGCTACCAGTTTGAGTTATCAAACTGGTAGCGTTCCTATTTTTACCTTACTTTTCTCTACGCTCAAAACTAGATTTAGTTGCGGGTAGCCAAAGCACAGCCGCCAAGATAGACGCATCCTTGCTTCTGTGTTAAAATTTCCACCTAAAATTATATACAATGACTCATCTGTACAAAGTGTACAAACTGGTGTTTTGCCCTTTAGCAAAAGCTTGTGTTTGCCCACTTCCGACGATGAGTTTGCCCAATCAGTCGAAAAAAGACGGTGAGCGTATGGGATTTCTGAAAAAATTCTTTGGCAGTGCAAAGCTAGATGGCGCGGCACTGGCGCAATCGGCAGAAAAAGCCGATTATGCCCAGATCGAATTACTAGCCCATTTTGTTGAGCCACAAGCCGAACATCCACCCACCGAACAGCAACGCTGGAATCGAATCTTGCCGCAATCGTATGCCGAGACGATCCAGTTGTTCGAAAAGCAAGGCTGGTTGACATCAACGCCCGGGGTCTACAAGGTGACCGCCGTCGGCCGGCCCTTTGTGCAATTGTACCAGGAACGCATGGCGGTTGAAAAAGCGGCGGTGATGCCAAAGGTGCGGCAGGCGCTTGTGCAAAAGGATACGAGCGAAGCGCTTAACATCCGCCGTAACTATGAGCTTCGTCAGCCGTTGGGCAAAGCGGCGTGGACCGGTGAAGATCCGCAGATGAGCCACAGTGCGCTCACGCGGCGCATCTTCTTTCTCGACCATTGGTTGCTAGATGGCTTGAGCCAAGCCACAGTGGATTGGCTCAAACTCTACGCCGCAGAACAACATCTGTGGGGTGTCCATTGGCGGCTACCTGCCAACGAAGTGCCGGCCAACGTCCAGGCAGAACTGGCGCAACCGGGCATGGAAGGGGTTGAGGCGGCTTACTGGAAAGCCTATCAATTGGCGCTCTATGTGGAAAATCAAGAAACCTGGCAACGGTGCAAGGGCGGGGACCATGTGCGCCGTCTCAAGATTGTCGGACCGGCGGACGAATATACCTGTGAACAGTGCCGCCAATTCCTCGGCAAATCATTCTTGGTGACACGCGCACCAGAATTGCCCCACCGCACCTGTACGTCGGTCCGCGGCTGTCGCTGCCGCTACGAACCGGTGTTAGAGTCGTACGAAGAGAGCAAGAATTAGAGTTTGATTGCTGTAAACGACAGCGGTGGCAGCTTCAGGGTTAGTGTTCCATCACTCAGTGCCGGTGCGCTGATCTGCAGGGCCGTAAGATTATTCGGTTGCTCCCAACTATTCACCGCTTTTAGATCGGTGCCGGCCAGCTGCCAGATCTCCTTTGCCTTCTGCGGCGCTTCGCTTTGCCAGATCAAATCTGTGACAATTGACTCCGTCTGGCTGCGATTGACGATGAAGACCGCGCCCGTGTTGGTCACTTCGTCGTAGCTGCCGGACACGTCGAGCTGTGACACATCGCCATATTTCTTGGTTTCGTGTTGCGGCGCCTGCACTTGTAGATCAAGCGCCTTACCGCGCGCCATGTTGCTCATCAGCAGGAAGGGATAGAACGACGGCTGCTTGAGCAGACCATCGGTTTTGGTGTGCAGCCAGGAAATGACGTTGACAATCTGCGCTACGCAGGCAATCTTGAGCACATCACTCTTGCGCAGGAAAACGTTGAGCCACTGCGCGACCACGAGCGCATCTTCCAGGTTATAAATCTCTTCGCTCAGATGCGGCGCTTCGGTCCAGTTGCCGCGCCCAGACGTGTCTTTGTACCAGACTTGCCATTCATCCCACGACAGGTAGACATCCTTGTTGCTGCGCCGTTTGGCCTTGACATAGCGCAGCGTACCGGCCAACGTCTCGACGAAGGCTTCAAACTGCGCGGCGCTGGCCAGATAACTTGTGCTGTCATTCTCGCGGTTGGCGGCGTAGTAATGCATTGAGTGATAGTCGATCTGATCCCAGCAAGTTTCCAGCGTGAAACGGTCCCACTCGGGATAGGTGGGCATGCGGTCATTCGACGACCCGCACGAAATCAGCTTGATCGACGGATCGTGCCACTTCATCATTTTGGCCGCTTCGCGGGCCTTACGCGCATACTCGTCCATGTCCAGGTGGCCGATCTGCCACGGGCCGTCCATTTCGTTGCCCACACACCAATACTTGACATTGTGCGGTTCGCGGTAGCCATGCTGGGCGCGCAGATCGGCATAATAGGTGCCAACGGGTGCATTACAATATTCGACCAGATTAGCGGCCTCTTGAATCGTGCCGGTGCCCATATTGACGCCCAACATCGGCTGCGTATCAATGGCTCGGCAGAATTCGATAAATTCGTTCGTGCCAAATTGGTTGGTTTCGACTGATTGCCAGGCCAACTCGCGGCGGCGTGGACGTTGATCTTTGGGGCCAACGCCATCCAGCCAGTTGTAACCGCTGAGAAAATTGCCGCCCGGATAGCGCACGGTCGTGTAATTCTGCTCACGCAGGGCGGCCAATACATCGCGCCGAAAGCCGTTTTCATCGGCGTGCGGCGAAGCGGGATCATAAATGCCTTCGTAGACACAGCGCCCCATGTGTTCGACAAAGCCGCCAAAGAGCAGCGGTGAGATTGCGCTGATCGTGCGATTGTTGTCGATATAGATTTTTGCAGATTGGTTTGTCATAATCGATATAAGCCTCTAAAAATTATCTGTTTTGTATGGAATTGAAAGCTTCTAAGGGTAGGCTCCGTGTGGTATACTGAGATTGGTAGCCATATGGTTTCTGAACCGCGAAACAAAGCGTCGCTAATGCCGGGTAAATATATTGACAACAGGAGAATAAACTTGTTATGTCTACCCCAATGCTCCTTGAACGTCCTGCTTTTTCAGTAGAAGAAAAATTGATCAGCGGCGAGGACGCGCTTGAAATGGGCATCGCCGTGCCATTTGAACTTGTCAACGGGAGAATTGTCTATATGGACCATACAGGCGATGAACATGGCATTCAAGAAGCAGAAATCGCACGCCATTTAGGCAATTTCAATGCTGTGCGCAAACTTGGTTGGGTGCTCACGGGTGAAGTGGGCGTATACACACGGTATAACCCTGACACAGTGCGCGCCGTTGATGTAATATTTATATCACGCGCACGGCTTCCCTTTCCGACCGGCAAAGCCCTCAAAGTCGCGCCCGAGTTGGTCGTGGAGATTGTTTCCCCGACGGACCGCTGGCGCGTGGTACGTGATAAAATTGAAGAATATTTTGTGATTGGGGTCGAACGCGTTTGGATTGTTGAGCCGGAAGCCAAGACCATTCTCGTTTATCGGACGCCGGTTGACTTGATTAAATTGACACAAAACGACATTTTGCAGGGTGAAGGCGCGCTAGAAGGATTTGTGTTACCGCTGGCTGAGCTTTTTGTCGATTTATAGGACCCGAACTCTGCACGACAGCAAAGCCTATGCCTCTAACCTCGGCTACCAAAATCGTTTGACGGAATAAACATCAAAAGTAGAATCTGCACTCAAAATTGGGATGCCTTCGCTGATACTTTGCGCAATTAACATGCGATCAAATGGATCACGATGATGAAAAGGCAGCCGCGCAACAACACTCAAGTGCGAGATCTGAACAGACAAAACGTCAATATCGTTGTGTAAGATCTGTCGAGTAACAAAATCTTTGTATGGAGATGGTAAATCTAATTTGCCTAAACTATGTTTGATGGCTATTTCCCATAAGCTCGCCATGCTTAACAACACATCATGGTCACTTTCGAGCAAAGCCAGGGCTGTCTCACTCAAATTTGGCGCGTCGTTGACAAACCAGAGAAATGTATGAGTATCGAGCAACACTTTCATATTGCATATACTCATTAAAATCATCCAAAGGTGCATCAAAATCAGGCGCCATTTTGATTAAACCTTTGGCACTGCCTCTTCGACGACGTGGTTTTGTAGTGTCAATGCGCGTGAGTTTTAAAACAGGTTTTTTATCTTCTAAAATCAGCACTTCCTCGCCATTGAGCGCGGTCTGGAGTAAAGCATTGAGCTGAGAACTGACTTCACGTAACTCGATCTCATGCATAGAAACCTCCTGACTTCGATAACACGATTAGCTCAGCAATCACTGCAACACGTAGCACAAACTCTACCATTTTCTGCCTAATCAGCCAAAGTTGGTGTTACGTAAACCTTAGCTCAACGCGACCAATCACCCCGAAATCGGCCTGCATCTGATCCCCCGCCGCAGCCAAATAGACCTCTGTCGCCACGCCGGTCGTAATATAATCGCCCGCCTGCAACAATTTGCCATGCTTGGGCAATTCATTCGCCAGCCAGGCCACGACATTGAGCGGATGGCCCAGCACTTGTGCACCTTGACCCTGACGCAGCAACCGCCCATTGACGGTTAAAGAAACGGGATGTTGGGCTAAATCCAGATCGCGCCAACCGACGAAGGGCGCGCCGTGAATCCACGCCGCGTGGATGGCGTTATCGGCGGCCACGGACGGCGCGCCGACTTTCGTCCAGTCTACAAAGCGGTGGCTGACCAGCTCGATCCCCGGCAGGGCAACATCGATCAGGGGGGCAATCGATGCTCTGGTGTAGGGTGTGGCCGTTGGCGGCACATTCTCGCCCATGCGGAAGGCGAATTCTACCTCGACCACGCGCACCAGAAAATCATCCGTGCGCAGCGTTGCCGGGCTATGCTGCGTGGAAAAGGAAAGCAGTTGACCAAAGAGCGGACCGGCGATATTTAATTCTTGTTGGACGACTGGATTCGTACAAGCGATCTTATAGCCGATGCGCTGACCGCCGTGTTGATCGAGCAGGCGGTCAACCAGCGCATCCTGAACTTGGTAGGCACTATTCAGGTCAGCCGGTCGAAGCTCAAGCGGAATTACCTCTACTTGACGTTGATCGGCGCGCAGGCTTGCCAAAAACTCCGCCGCGGCTGCAATTTGCACCATGATTAGGCTGCTCCATCCAGACTTTCACCGGCCTTTGGCTGGCGACTACGACTTTCCACGGTCTGCCAAAAGTCATCACGCGCTAAGCCTTTTCCGGCCTGCATACTTTGTCGAGAACGATTTAACAAAGTCTGGAAACGAGGAGAGCGGGTTAGCCCTAAGTTTTTTAGATCTTCATCGCGTGACTTTTTCATCTGCTTGGTTCCCTTACAATCCCTTCGCCAAGTGATAATAGAGATCGTTCCAGCGCAGCTCTTTTTTGATGCCAGCGATGGTCGTCGCCTTGTCGATCAGCAGGAATTCCATGCCCGCCATTTCGGCAAAATCTTCTAGGTGTTCGGCGGTGAGGTCAAAGCTGAAGCCGGTATGATGCGCGCCGCCGGCGTAGATCCAGGCTGCAGCGGATGTCTTCAGGTCGGGTTGCGGAATCCACAGCGCACGGGCGACGGGTAGTTTGGGCAGCGGTTCGTCGGTCGGCACGGTGTCAACCAGGTTAACGATCATGCGCAGACGATTGCCCATCTCCACCACCGACGCGTTGACCGCCGCGCCAATTTTGGCATCGAAGACCAAACGTACGGGGTCGGCTTTGCCGCCGATCGAGAGTGGGTGCACTTCGATCGCTGGCTTGTTCGCCGCGATCGTCGGACAGATTTCCAGCATGTGGGCCCCAAGCACCTTCATCCCACTTTGGTCCAGATGATAGGTGTAATCCTCCATGAACGATGTGCCGCCATCCAGCCCGGCGCTCATCACTTTCATCGCCCGCACCAGGGCGGCGGTTTTCCAATCGCCTTCGCCGGCAAAGCCGTAACCCTCGGCCATCAAGCGCTGCGCACCCAGGCCGGGCAGTTGCGCAATGCCATGCAGATCCTCAAAGGTGGTGGTAAAGCCCTTGAAGTTGCCGTCTTGCAGGAAACGTCGTAACCCGATTTCGATGCGGGCGCCATCACGCAACGATTGGTGACGATCACCACCCGCCAGCAAGGCTGGCGTAATGGTGTACTGTTCGGTGTATTCCTGAATTAGCTTGTCCACTTCGGCATCTGTTGTCGCATCGATGAAGCGCACCAAATCGCCGACGCCGTAGCCGTTAACGCTGTAACCCAGCCGCATCTGGGCGTTGACCTTGTCACCCTCGGTGACGGCGACCTCGCGCATGTTGTCGCCAAAACGGGCGAAGCGGGCGCCTTGTGCGTCGTGCCAGGCACACGCAGCGCGCGTCCAGGCGCCGAGGCTGGCCTGCACATCTTCGTCTTGCCAGTGGCCGACGACCACTTTGCGTTCTAGACGCATGCGGCTGCCAATAAAGCCGAACTCGCGGTCGCCGTGGGCAGACTGGTTCAGATTCATAAAATCCATGTCGATCTCGGCCCACGGAATGTTGCGATTGAACTGCGTGTGCAAATGGGCAAATGGCTTCTGCAGGCTGCGTAAGCCGGCAATCCACATCTTGGCCGGCGAAAATGTATGCATCCACGTGATCAGCCCGACACAGTGCTTGGCCGCATTGGCATCCAGACACAGTTCGCGAATCGCGTCGGGCGTGGTGAGGACGGGCTTGAAGACAACATTGACGGGTATGGTCGTCGTGTCGTTAAACGCCTGCGCGATGATGCGCGCATGTTCGGCGACTTGCTCCAACGTCTCCGGGCCATACAGGTGCTGGCTGCCGGTGATGAACCACACTTCGAATTGTTTAAGGTCGATCATCATAGAAACCTTTCTTTCATTGTCTGTAAATATAGGTAACGCGGCAACATAGCGGAGGGCCATGTGACCCTTCGCGACATCACTGCGATCTTGACATAACTTTAGCGTCCAGCCAGACCCGCCGTTGTAATCCCTTGAATGATCTGTCGTTGAAAAATAGCGTAAAAGAACAAGGGTGGCGCGGCGGCGATAAAGGCGCCAGCAAAGGCCAATCCACGCTGGATATAGCTGCCCTGGCTCAATACCAGCAAGCCGACCGGCAGGGTTAACGTGTAGCGTTCACTGAGTACAATCAGTGGCCAGAACAAATCGTTCCAGAAACCCAAGAAAGTGAAAATCCCCTGAGCGATTAGCGCCGAACGCACCAATGGCAGGCAGATCTGCCAGTAGACGCGAAAACGGCCCGCGCCGTCGATTACGGCGGCTTCTTCCAACTCGCGCGGAATGGCAAAGAAATGCTGCCGTAAGAGAAAGATGCCGCCAACAGACGCCGCAGCCGGCCAAATAGGTAAATAGGGGAGCTTGTAAATAGGTAATTTTAGCTTGGATGCCTATTTACCTATTTACTTACTCATGTTACGCACTGGGCACCCAGTGGGTACCCGCGCTATCCCTGGCGGACGTTCGGCGAGCCCAGACTTCGGCGAGCTCAGTCGAGTCGTCGAGCCGCTGCCGGCAGAATGCCGGCGTTCCCAGGAGAAGCTGCGTAACATCACTTACTTATCTACTTGTCTACCTACTTATAGCCAACAACGTGTTCGACTGGTAGATCGGCGGCGGCCGACGTTGCCAGCTGGCGCAACATGGCCCGTCGCTCTTCACTAGAGATGCGCCGGGTACCACAAGAATGGCGAATCTTCAGTTCTAACGGATAATCGATGACCCGGGCGGGGAGTTCCGGGTCGTCTAAACGCTGAATCAACTCTTCCACGGCAAATTGGCCCAACTCATACTGTGGAATGCGGATCGTGGTTAACATCGGGGTCACCAACGCCGCCGGTGCAATATCATCAAAGCCAACCACCGCTAAATCCTCTGGAATTTTCAGATTCATTTCTTCTAATGCGGCCATCGCGCCAATCGCCATCAGATCGTTGTAGCAGAACAGCCCATCGGGGCGTGGTTGCTCTGGTGAACGTTGTAATAGCTTGAGCATGGCAGTATAACCGCCGGCGATGGTCGGGCTACCTTCCTCGACCAGGGTTGGGTCAAAAGGTAGATTGGCCGCATCCAACGCTCGGCGATAGCCGCGCAGGCGATCTTGGGCCGGCAAACGGTGGAGTGCGCCCGACAGGTAAGCAATCCGCTGCCGCCCACTATTGATCAAATGATCAACAATCCGCTCGGCGCCGCCCAGGTTATCAAACTGAATCGCGGTAAAGCGAGCCGGTCCAACTTGCGTATTGCCATCAACCGCCACGATTGGCACATCATCGCCGACATAGGTTTGCAGCATCGCTGTATCTGCTCGTGACCCCCACAGAATCAAGCCATCGACGCCGCGATTGACCAGACTTTCCAGGTAATATTTTTCTTTCTCGAGGTTTTCATCGGTGTTGCAGAGAAAGACGCTGTAGTCGTGCACGCTGAGCTTATCTTCGCAGCCGCGAAAGGCCGAGCTGAAAAATGGGTTCGAAATATCTGGGACGATAATGCCAATCGTCCGTGTGCGGCCGGTGACAAGGCTGCGCGCAATATGGGACGGTCGATAGCCAGTTTCCACCAATATGCGCTTAACATGTTCACGCGTTTGATCGCTAACGAAAGGCCAGTCGTTGATAACATTCGAGACAGTCTTCTCCGAAACGTTGGCCAGGAGGGCTACATCGCGTAGAGTAACTCGTTTTTTGCGTTGTTGACTCATACGAAGAACTGATCCGAAAACCAATATTGGCACAGACAGGTTGCTCTGAACTTGCGGCTGTTCGAAACCGAACGCGCACGCAGAACCAGAATTGCGCTTTGTAATAAAACGCAGTTTACACGGCTAGATTGTTTAAAGAGTTTTCGGACAGACTTTTTTATAGGGAGCAAGTACAGCGCTGTATTCAACGCTGTACAGGAGAATAACATAAAGAAAAGAGCATGTCAATATGCAACTTTAATTTTTGCAATTTTTGGGGATCGAGCACAAGGGGATGGGGTAGAATTAGTCTTTACAGCGTTCACACAGGCCATAAAACTCGAGCAGATGGCTTTTGATCTGGAAGCCAAAGCGTTCGCTCAATTCTTGCGTCATCTGTTCGGCGGCACACTGATCAAAATCGATCACGATGCCGCACGTGGAGCAGACGAGGTGGTGGTGACCGCCTTCGGCGCGGATATAGGTGGGGCCATGCTCGCCAACATAGATGGGGCGCACAATGCCAAGCTGGGTGAGCAATTCCAGGGTGCGATAGACGGTGGCCCGCCCCAGCGCGGGGTAGATCGCCTGCGCGCGCGTCAAAATTTCGGCCGGGTTCAGGTGCTCGCCCTCTTGCTCGATCACCTCTAACACAGCCAGACGCGGCGGGGTAATTTTATGGCCAGCCGCCCGTAAGCGGTCGATAATTTGCTTAGACATCGGTGTACTCCCAATCATTATTCATTACCGATTACTTGTTACTTATTACTTATTCTTTAGGTTAGGAAAATAAGTAATAAGTAACAAGTAATCGGTAATTTTTAACGCGTCATGGCAT
This sequence comes from Caldilineales bacterium, assembly GCA_038247295.1. GTDB lineage: Bacteria > Chloroflexota > Anaerolineae > Caldilineales > Caldilineaceae > JAPLGZ01. The sequence goes on from JBBRVA010000017.1 coordinate 15,789, forward strand.
CCACACCGGCCGCTGGCCGGGCCGAGCGATCTCCCACTGCTCACCAGTGGTCACGTCGAGCAGCCAGACAGACAGGGTCGTATCGGGTCCCTTGAGCGGTAGCTTATGGAAGAGCAGATAGCGCCCATCAGGCGACCAGGCCGGCTGGCCGTGATCGACCGTCGCATCACTTGTCAAGGGGGTAGCCTCGCTGCCGTCGGTGCGCATTCGCCAGAGTTGTTTGCCCAGGGTGGCGCGTGGTCCAGCTAATTCTTTGCGCCGGAAAGCGATCCACTCACCATCGGGCGACCAGGCTGGCGAACTGTCTTCCACGGCATTACTCGCACCGCTCAGGTCGCGCTGCTCTTCTGTGATCGGATCAACCAAAAGTAGATGGACGACAAAACGTTCGCCCAGTGGCTCCATCACACTGATCAGCAGCGTGTTGCGTTGCGGATGCCAAACGCCGGTTTCGCCGGTGGTCGTGGCATAGAAGCGTTCATCCTTGGTCGCCAGGTTATAGGCGCCCACACCACCCAAATCCGGCGAGAGATAGGCCAGCCATGCTTGATCAGCCGACCAGCGCGGCTCAAAGCCCAGCCGTTGATCGTCGTCAAAGAGCGGTACGGCCTTGCTCGTCTGTAAATCCACCAGCCACAACCGCGGTGGACTCATCACACCGGACGAGAATTCACTAGCATTGCGGCGGCTAAAGGCAAGGAAGCGATTATCAGGCGACCAGTTTACGCCACTACAGACAGCCCGTGGACAATCCAAAAAGAGAGCTGGCTCTTGTTCTCCAGGGGCAATCGACCACAGATCACTCGAGCCATCCATTTCTAAAGAAGAAAAGAGCATGCGGCTACCATCGGGCGCGACGGCGAAATCCCAAATCCCATTCGGGCCGTCGGTCAATTGGGTTGGCGCGCGGCTGACCTTGCCCGTTGCTAATTGATCCAGGTTGACCGGCGCTGTAAATAGCTGCTCGTGCCCGTTCGCATCCAAGGCCGAATAGAGCACCTGTGATTGTCCGGTTTGAAATTGCCAGGTGACAGCCGCTTGCAAACGCCGGCCTTGGTCACTTTCCAGGCCAGGTTGCAGGGTTACAGCATAGGTCGTATTGGGTTGTAAGGCAGTAGCTGGCACGAAGACCAGGCTATCACCCACGGCGCGCACGGTGCCACTCACCGGTGGGTTGAAGGTCAGCCCAATTGGCTGTGTGGCCGTGCTTAACGTCTGATCAAAACGAATGTGAATGCCACTGCGTACAGATACACCGGCGGCGGCTGGCGCGGGGCTCAGTGCGATCACACCGACGCCAAGCTGATCGCCGCGCCAGATGACGAGGCCCACCGTCAGCAGCAGGCCGATGATCAGCAGCGCAACGGTGCGATCAAAACGGCTGCGAGCAGGTAGAACGTGGTCCATGGTCACGGATAAAGATAGGGTTGATTGGGCGCCGCCACGAGCGTTACGCTTTCGGCCACCAAGATTGGCAATTGCCAGGCTTCAATCGTGCTCGGCGCAAATGTGCCTTTGACTTCGATCCACTGGTCATCCTTAAATTCTGGTGCTTGCGGCCAATAGACGACCAACCCCAGTGGCGAAGCATCGGCAACACAACAACTGACGACATAACGCGTCACCATAAAGGCATCCGTACCAAAGCGCTCATCGTGATAGACGAAGCCGGTCACATTGACTGCTTGACCGGCCAGTTCTTGCGCCGGATTGGCCGAGGCCCGTAAAGTTTGCCACCAGTCCAACAGATTTTTGGACGCCGGTGCTTTTTCCTCAATCGCCCGCGCCACGGCTGGGGTGTCCAAACTGTTGGCTCCACTGTTGATCTCGCGGTTGCTCAACGCCGCCGCGCCGAGCGGCTGCGGCGGCACGAACAAACCCAGCGCAATCGGCAGCAAGACAATCAACGCGCCACCCCAGGAAAACGCGTGGCTATGCTGATGGTCATGCGCCGCAGCGGCATGTTCGTGCCCGTGCTCGTCGGCAAGCTGGGGCCGCTTTTGCCCAAAGCGATAGCTAAGAGCTACGGCCAACAAGCCAAAGACGGCAATGAGGGTAAAGCCGACAAAGCGCGCGTTGATATAAAAATACAACGTACCATTCGCCAACCGCGTGTAAAGAAAGAGGGCAAGGGCAATCAGGAGCAAGGCTTTGACTGCGTTTTGCGTTTTAAGTGACTGCATACGTTAGAGTCCTATATTCAAATTCCAAAAGACGCCAATTAAGAGCGTCAACAGCAGCGGCAGGATAATCAAGTAGAGCACCACCCGGCGCTGAAAAACGCCCAGGAACATCAGCGCGCTCTTAATATCGACCATCGGTCCGAAGGTTAAAAAGGTGATAATCGACCCAGTCGTAAAGGCGCCGCTAAAAGCCAAGGCCAGAAATGCATCGACCGTGGAGCAGATCGAGAGCACAAAGGCCAATGCCTGCATTGCAATCACCGATAAGATTGGCCCGCGTCCAACGGCCAGCAGCGCCGACTGCGGCACCAATGTTTGCATCGCCGCCGCCAGCATCGCACCCAGAATCAGATAGCGCGCCATATCCAGAAAGTCATCACCGGCCGTATTGAGCGCCTGTTGCACACGCACCCCTAGCTTTGGCTTCGCCAGCGTGGAATCATGCTCACTATGCGCATGGCCATGATGATCACAGGCGTGGGCGTGGGCATCACTGATGCGGGGCAACAAGATCTCACGCGCTTGGGCCAGGTGGAAGATCAACCCCACGACCGTAGCCACCAAAAAACTAAACCCAACCCTTGCCCACAGCACCGGTCCCCACCCAAAGGCGGCATAGGTGCTGACGATGACAACGGGATTGACGACCGGCGCGGCCAACAAAAAGGCGACGCCAATCGAGGTGGGCAGGCCTTTTTCGTAGAGTCGGCGCGCCACGGGCACAACACCACATTCGCAAACTGGGAAAAAGAGACCCAACGCGGCGCCCGAAAGCGCCGCTGGCAAAGCCCGCCGGGGCAGATAGCGGTCGAGCAGACTTTGATCGACAAAGACGGCAATCGCGCCCGAAACGAGCGACCCAGCTAGCAAAAAGGGCGCGGCTTCAATAAAGATGCCGAGGAAGATGGTCACGAAGGTTTGGAAGCGTTGGGCCAGAAAGGCGCTGCCCACGCCCGAAGTCAAGGTATCGACAAAGATCGAGGCCAACACCAAAGCAATGAGGCCAACCGTCAAGAGCCAGCGCAACAGCCGGCTGCGCCCAGCCGTTCGCCCCGTGGGCAGCGTGTCGGTAAGCTGGCCGACGACATCCGATTGAGTGGGTTTATTGGCAATCATACCCCCATTGTACTCAATGCAATCGGAGTCTAGCAAATAAAAGCGTCGCGGATTGCTTTAAGACAGGGAAACAGGGAGACAGGTGATACATAATTATCTACCTGTTTCCCTATCTACCTGTCTTTTACGATGTAATCGTCAACGTGCCCACCATGCCCGCTTCGGCATGGCCTGGCATGGCGCACACAAACTTGAATTCTCCGGCTTTGGGGGGCGTAAAGGTAAAGAGATGCGTTTCGCCCGGCTTAACTTTATATTCCTCGACCAAACCCTCAATCTTAAAAGCGTGATCAATCATGCCTTCGTTGATATAGGTTAAATTGACCAGCTGGTTGACTTTGGCCGTGAGGACATTTTGATCAAACTTGATGTCTTGCGCATGTAGGGTTAGTTCCAGCGGCGGCAGCGCAGCAGGTTCGTCACCACAGGCCACTAACATGAGAATGCTAAAGCATAACGCCAATAACAAAATTGTTCTCTTTATCATCTTGCAATTCCTTATTCATGGTAAGCAGCCTACCGCGGGTAGATGGGCTACCATCACTTCACTACTTAATCAATAAACCGGTGACATAGAGCAACAACATGCCCGCCGTCACGCCAGAAAAAATCGTCAGCGGCATCGGGCGTTTGACCGCGTCGCGCTGGATCAACTTACCGATCTCGTAGACCACTTCAAAGACGGCGCCGGCGCCAATCGCCAAGAAGAGCACAGCTAGGGGTTGCGAATAGGTCAACCCGCCAACCCACGCCCCAATCACGGCCGGCACACCACCGATCAGACCCATCCAAGCCAGGCTAGAAAAGGCGGGGCGATCCTTCAAGACTGGCGCAATAATGCCCAAGCCTTCGGTGATATTTTGCAGGATAAAACCAACCACCAGGAAAGTGCCCAACGCCGCCGCGCCGACACTGTAGGCCGCCCCGATGGCCAACCCTTCACCCAGGTTGTGCAGCCCGATCCCAATCGCAATCATAAAGGCAACGGTTAGCCGTTGTTCGGCTTCGCTGCGACCAATACTCACCTGGCGCCGGGAGATCGCGTCGAGTAATAAGAAGGTAATCACGACGCCTAGCCCAACCAGGCCGACGCCTTGAAATGGGCCACCGACTTCACGCGCAATTTCCAACGCTTCGTTGGTGGCGTCGATGCCCAAGAAGATCAGCAGACCCACCGTGAGCGCCATCAAAAACATCATCCAGCGCGGTCCCAAGCGGCGCAGGGCCGGGAACCAAAAAAGCCCGAGGAAGACCGGGATCACACCGACGTAGAGGCCGATCAGGGTGAAGCTGAGCAAAGTGGTGCTGTCCACCGTTTTGGTCGCCGTGGCTACCTCGATCGCGGTCGAAAAGGCGACCGAATTGGAAGAGAAGAGCGCGATTTCATAGGCATCGCCTTCCACCCAGGGATAGGGCACCGTGATCGTGGCCCGGCCCAGGCGTGGCAGCGTCTGCTCTGGATCGATTTGGTAGCGCACGATACCGTCATTAATGTTGATCATTGCGATCGTCAACTCTTGCGGGCTGGTGTTGCGCACCTGAAATTCAATGACGCCGGGCCGCAGCACGGTTCGTTCAAAGCTCAGGCTTTCAATCGGGGCGGCCGGTTCCACATTCAACCCAGCACCACTGGTGTATAAAAAGAGCATAATCACGCCGGCCAGCAGCGCGACGGGTAAAATTAGCAGCCCCAATGTACTGATGCCGCTCGGTTTGGGCGCCGGCGTGAGGGTTGGTTTGGATGAAGCGGTTGTCATAATTTATTCCTCCACCAAAAAGTTACCCGTCCAGCCCAGTTCGGCGAACTCGGTTTTGTGGGCATGGAACATATATTTGCCGGGGAATTTGTAGCGAAACTCCAGCATGCCGCGCTGAGCCTGCATTTGCGCGATCATATCGGTAAATTCGCTGGGTGTCAGGCTGGTGCCCGTGGGATAGTAATGAAAGAGGTTGGCATGGAGGTGAAACGAGTTAATCGGGTCAAATTCCAGCACATTAACCAGAAAAACACGGACCAGCGCATTTAGCTTAACTTTGATCGGATTGAGATCATAATGAAAAGGAATCGTGTTCACAGCATAGATATCGTTGGCCAAGTCAAAGTCCAGATCAATGCCGTTCATTACCATTACTAATTCGTGCTCGGCTGGTGGCCAGCCTTGCGGTGGGTCGATGATAAAAGCGCCATACAAGCCGCGGCTGATGTGCTGCGCCAGCGGCATGACATGGCAGTGATAGAGATGCACGCCAAATGGCTCAGCATCAAATTCATAGACAAACGTCCCTCCTGGCGGCACTGGCTCGAAGACACCATCCATGCCCGCCGGGTGGATGCCATGAAAATGAATACTGTGCGGGTGGCCCGTGCCGTTGATAAAGTTGATCCGGATACGGTCACCTTCGCGGGCGCGAATCGTTGGGCCGGGGACGCGTCCATTGTACGTCCAGGCTGGATAAAGAATGCCGGGAACAACCTCAATATCTTTGGTGCCGGCTACGAAATCGTACTCGTGCAGCGTTTGGCCGCCTGGTAGAGTACTTATTTTGCCATAATCAAAATCGGTGAGGATATCGGTGGGGTTGAAGCCATTGGCTGCGTGGTTCACTTCGCCCACCGTGCCCGGCATAAACATGGTGTGCTGACTGTGATCCAGGTTGCCAGGTTGATTTGTTGTGGGTACGGGCGTTGGGTCTTGCGCTAACGTTGGCGTATGGAGTGCGGCCGCACCGGCAAGGCCTAATGCGCCCAAGGTGCCAGCCTTAAAAAAGTGGCGACGAGTCAAATTTGCGGACATAGCAACCCTCCTATAATCAAAATAAATTTAGTCATGACTAAATTTATTTTGATTATAGATGAAATATGATGCTATGTCAAGCAAGAATTTTTTACATCTCAATAAAATAGTGCTCGGCGCAGGCGCTGAGCACTATTAGGCTGAAGTTGATTTAGACAGGGCGTACATAAACGTTCACCCGTATGGCCATGAATGTATCATGGCCATACAGGTGAACGTTTAGTTCGTGATCGTAATCAGTTATAGCTTTAATGGCTCATATTTTCATGGTCCATGCTTGGCGCATCGGGCACTGGTGCAAAGCCTTTTTGTTGCAACAGGGCCTGCATATAAGTAATCTCGCTCTCCTGGGCCCTGACAATCGCTTGGGCCAGGGCGCGTACCGCCGGTTGCTCGCTGCGATCCAATACAGCCTGCGCCATAATCACACCGGCGCGATGGTGCGGGATCATCAACTGCAGGAACTGCCCATCCGCTTCGACACCGGTCAGCGTGCGCAACTGGTTGATTGCATCGGCGTCTGCCATGCCGGGCATCAAGCCGGTGGTCGGCATATCCATCCAGGCCATCGCTGGTTCTATGCGCGCCAGTGGCCGTCCCCACACCGCCAGCCAGCCCTGCATCTGCCCAATCTGCGCCTGCTGCGTCAGCATGATGTCAATTGCTAGTTGGCGCATTTCGGGATCTTCACTCTGATCGCGCAAGAGCGTCGCCATTTCCACAGCCTGCGCGTGATGCGTCGCCATATCACGCGCAAAGCCGACTTCGGCAGAATTTTCAGCCGGCCTGGTCGTCTGCCGGATGCCAATCCAGAAACCCAGCGCGGTTGCCAAGAGGAGCAACAAGGCGACGACGAACAACCAAGCTGGACGTAACCCGGCGTGCTCACCCGATTGGTCGTCCGCTGCGTGATTTGCTGACGGTTGACTTTGTGGCGATAGTAGTTTGACTGCCATATTTTTGTTAGCCCGTTGGCCCTTCGTTAGCTTGGTTGACCCGTGCCACCAGAGCAAACCGCTCCCGGCTCGGGACCAAGCGGATTTTGTTCGTAGCGTTGGATAAAACTGAGCAGTCGTGGGTCATCGGCTTTTTCAAGCTTCAACTGGTAGCCCCAGGCGGAGGCTACAATGGGGCTAGGCAGATCTGGGTAAGGACTGAGCAGGCGGTAACCGCTCTGGCGAGTCAAGCTTTGCAACGCTGCTACTTGATCAGCCGCCAGGTCGGGTTGGTAGGTGATCCAGATCGCGCCGTGCTCAAGCGAATGGACGGCGTTTTCGTTGGCCACTGGCGCGGTGTAGACGCCACAATTTTGCCAGACGGCATTGTGGGTACCGCCCACGGGTGGCGTCTGTGCGTAGGTCACCAGGCCATCGACATGGCCTTGGATCTGGCCGGGATACTCTTCCAGCCCTTCAATCGGTCGGCTGGCTTGGTTGGTGGCATCGACGGTTTGCCAGACGGCATAGGCTATCACGCCAACAATAGCCACCAGCAAGATGCTGATCAGCACTACGGGCGACAGCAGGCGCTGGACGAAGGAACCGGAACTCTTTCTTGGCGTAGATAATGGTTTTCTGGTCGATTTTGTCATGATTGGATCTTCTTCTTTAGATGGTTCGTTTTGGATTTAATACGCTATACAATTTATCGCTGGTTGATTTGTGATTAGACCGGAATCGGATTAAAGCAGGATTAAAGCAGGATTAAGCGTATTGAGTAAACAGAGCGGTTGCTTACGCCTACTTGGGCAGTAAGGCAGTAGAGCAGTAAAACAGTGGAACAGTGGAACAGTGGAACAGTGGAACAGTGGAACAGTGGAACAGTGGAACAGTGTTTGTA
>JBBRVA010000018.1:0-23384 GCA_038247295.1 Caldilineales bacterium
CCAAACATCACGCCGATCTTCTGGCGCAACTGGTTGGTGAAGATCAGGCAGGTGCTCGTCGACTTGACGACGCCGGTCAGCTTGCGCAACGCCTGGCTCATCAGGCGCGCTTGCAAACCCATGTGGCTATCGCCCATCTCGCCTTCGATCTCGGCACGGGGCACCAAGGCGGCCACGCTGTCGACCACCACCACATCCATCGCCCCCGAACGCACCAGCGCTTCGGTGATTTCCAACGCCTGCTCACCCGTATCTGGCTGGCTGACGTAGAGACTATTGACATCGACACCAATCCGGGCCGCATAGGCCGGCTCCAGCGCATGTTCCACATCCACAAAGGCGCAGATGCCGCCTGATCTTTGGGCTTCGGCGATCACATGCAGACAGACCGTTGTCTTGCCGGAGCTTTCCGGACCATAAATTTCGATAATGCGGCCCTTAGGCAACCCGCCAATGCCAAGCGCAATATCTAAACTCAGGCTACCGGTGGGAATGGCCTCGACATTTAGCCGAGTAGCATCCCCCAGTTTCATGACAACGCCTTCACCATACCGTTTGTTTAGGCCAGCCAGCGTTGTCTCTAAAGCTTTCTGGCGACCGTCTTTATTCATGGCCGACTCTGGACCGTTGCTGCGCTTGACAACACTCATGCTTGGCGATATCCGTGCTTTAGCAATACTGGGTGACACTCATCGAAGGGTGTGGCACAGCTTTGACTGCGTGTGTGCAGTTCCAATACAATTATAGCGCTATTGCATACATAATGTATGTGCACAGTCTACTTTACTTAGCATAATTTTGCAAACAGGCGTCAAATTGTATAACTACACAGCGATAATTTAGCAGAAATAGTTATAAGAAGAAGGTGTAAGATGTAAATAGGCTGAGATGAGTCATTTATCCAATAAATGGCGTATAAATTTTATCGCGCAAAGTTACGATTTCGCGACGCAGTGCTTCGTCTCTTTCTAACTCGATGTTGACTTGTTCGACACCATAGCGCACAGTGCTGTGGTCACGCCCACCAAGTTGCTCGCCAATCGCCGGCAACGATAATCCATTTTCCTCGCGCAGCAGATACATAGCAATTTGACGGGCAGCGGCGATATCTTTCGTTCGTCTGCGCCCGGTTAAGTCATCCGGATGGAGACGAAAATGTTCAGCGACAACCCGAATCACGGTTACGGGGGTACAGGGTGTACGTTGCGGGGCCAAGTTGTTCAGAATACTGGCCGCCAACCCAACGCTAAGTGATGTGTTGGCCAAGCGCGCCTGCATAATCAGCCGATTCAGGGCGCCTTCCAACTCACGGATATTACTGTCGACACGTTCAGCTACCATCAATAGCACACCAGGATCGACGGGCACACCCATACGGTTGGCTTTGGACTGAAGGATGGCGACGCGTGTCTCATAGTCGGGCTGTGAGATGTCGGTCTGCAAACCGCCTTCAAAACGGCTCCGCAAACGCTCTTCCAAAGTAGCCAATGCCTTAGGCGGACGATCGCTGCTCAGAATTACTTGACGACCAGAGGCGTGCAGGTGATTGAAAGTATGGAAAAATTCTTCTTGCGTGCTCTCCTTGCCACCGATAAACTGGATATCATCGATCAAAAGAATGTCGACTTCGCGATATTTATTGCGGAATTGCTCGGTGCTTTGGCCGCGAATCGAGGCGATCAGATCATTGGTAAATTGCTCGGATGAGCAGTAGAGCATTTTATAGCCCAGTTGTTGAGCACGATTACCGATGGCATGCAACAGGTGCGTTTTACCAAGCCCAACCCCACCATAGATAAAGAGAGGATTAAAACTTTGGCCTGGCTTTTCTGCAACCGCTTCGGCAGCCGCATGGGCCAACTTATTATGGTTACCAACCACAAAAGTTTCAAAGGTGTGAGCCGCATTCAACCGGCTGCCACCATGAAAGGTTTCGCGAGCAATTAGCTCGCGTGCGACAGGTTCGTACAAGCCTTTTTCCGTTGGGACCGCGGCGCGTGGTGCCGGCGCAATTTTTTCTTTGCGCACAACTGGTTCTTCGGCTACCATGCTATCGACCATTGTTGTGTCAGCAGTGGTTGTGTCGAGCATAGCGTAGAGCGGTGCCGGTTTGGCATTGGGTGCATCGGTAACCTGGCGCGGACAGACACGGAAGCTGACTTGCACAGAGCGATGGACCAAGCTACCCAAAGCGCGTTTGATCTTATTGCGTAAACGGTTTTCCAGCCAGTCGCGTGCATAGGCATTGGGGATCCCAATAATAAATTCACCATCTTCATAGCCCAGCACCCAAGTATCGCGCACCCAGGTGTTATAACTGGCCGATGGCATTTGTAGAGCTAGTTCGCTCAACAATGTTTGCCAAACACTGTGCGGGTCAAAGCGGACCGTATCAAATGCCGCAGCCAGGCTAGTATCCTCCTCGCCATTGAGGCCATCACCATTGAGGCCATCACCATTGAGCCTGTCCCCATTAGCCTTCTCCTCGTTAACATCGTAAGGGTTGGCTGTTGGAGAGCCATTACTGCGCCCATTTGCAAGCGGTTGATAAGTAGGGATAAATAGCTGCGTTTGTTCTAATTCTTCCTGATATGTGTTTCCAACTGCTACCTGAGTTGTAGTGGCATGACTTGTCAGCGCGTCGCTTGCCGGTCGTTGGACCTGAAGTCGCCGCTCGGACGCACCAGCGCCCTGGATTGCTTGGTAAGTTTGGTCGTGGCGATTGTTCTCGCGCCAAGATGGATATTGCACAACGACACCTCCCTACCTGTTAACACCGATAATATACTGGCCATAAGACAAAGGATGAAGCACAAGGATACAATAATTTATTGCATAAATTTCTTTTTATTCATATCCAAATGAAAGCAAAAACGACAGAATCGTATGCGCGAATACACTTTGTGTTTCGCGGCTGGAAATTCGCTAGAATGTCACACTACGCTAGTCACAATAAGCAATTACGCCTAAGCAACGACAGGGAGGCGATGCGAGAAGTGGATGCATCATGGGCCGGAATAAATTGCTGTTAAACCGGTAAACTGCGCTGTCAAATCAGGTCGATGAACCAAGTGTGTGGTGCTTGGCGAATCATGTTGAGCTATTTTAGCAGAAGTATTGCTGGCTGACAACGTCGGCACAGGCTCAAAATACCGATCTTTTTGCCTGTTATGGTTAACTTTTGCCACCTGAACATTTGTGCTACGCAACCTGTAGGGGAGACCCTAAAATCTTACGCAAAATAGGATTTTATTCAAAGATTGGATGGCGCATATCTTTAAGGTGGGAGTTGCGATTGCAAACAGTTCATTAATAATCCTATAAACTTGTCCACAGCCGATTAATTTACTTTTCCCTAGTTGGAAAGATTATCCCCAGAGTTATCCCCAATTAGGCAATTATTTGATGGAATGGCTTTATTTTTGGTTATTTTTTACAACGATGTGCAGATCAAAGCGGACCTAAATTAACAATTGGTTAAAGCCGTTTCTTTATAATATATTTATAATTGCACATAGGTTGATCTACATCCAAGATCCAGCAGAAACTCCAACTAATTGAGAGGAAAGCGTGATCCATTATTTCAACTATACGAACCACATCGCAGAGGACGGGTGGAGCCGGCGCGACTTTATCAAGCGTTGGTGGCGACTGGGTGCGACCGATGTGCGCTGGACACCCCCCTACTACCCGAGCCTCCGGCACGCCCTTGTTTCAGCCCGCGATAGCTATCTAGCCGAACGCAGCCTGCGCCTACTTTACATTGAAGCGCTACCGCGGCGGGTTGCCAACCGCGCAACTGCCGACAGACCTGATTTTACAACGACAGCCTGGATGGAAGAAGCGGTTGCAGCCACGGTTATATTGTTTGATCGACGGCGGCGCGATAACAGCGCCTATCTCAGCTTGTTACAGTGTGTCAATGATAGCGAAGTGATGGAGCGGCTCTTAGGCGTAGTCATGGAGCAGCTATGGAAGATGGGATGCGAGCGCATCAGCGGGCCAACGGGGCTTTCGCCGCATTTGCAGGCGGGCGCCTTGCAAGATTATTTTCATGTGACACCCCCATTACATACACCCTATAATCCTCCTTATCTGCCCGAGCTGTTAGAAAGCAACCTACAACCTTTGACACAAAGTCGGCTTTTCTCGATCCCAATACCGCCCCACTTACCCGAAGCAGGCCACGGCGTTGCCACCCTAGAGCCATTGACACCAGCCCGCCTGAGCGGCGACCTGCTACCGTTATTGGCCACGGCCTGCACTGCGCACGGCGATTTTCCGCCGCCCGATGCGGTGGAGGCGGCCTTTCTGCTGCGTTGGTTGGCAGCCTGGCCGTTATCCGGTTGGCTAGCCCAAGTAGATGACAAGCCAGTTGGTTTTGTCTTGTTGCAGCCAGATTTAGCCGGTAGCGTACAACGCGCCCATGGTGGCCGCAATCCCCTCTGGCGGCTTTGGCTTACATGGCGTAGCCAGCGCCCTGTGCGAGCAGGAAGGTTACTCTACGGGGCCGTGTTACCCGCCTGGCGCAACCAGGGCATTGGCCGCCAATTATGGCGAAAAGCGCTTGATACGGCGCAGCAAGCAGGTTGGCAAACGCTTACGATCGGGCCAGTAACCGACGCTACACCTGGCGCAGCTTTTTTGGGTAAACAGGGCGCGCAGGCACAACAAAAGTATCGGCTTTATAGCAGCGAATGGTAAAGTTAGCCCACCAAAAAGCTAGAATTGTGAGAAGTGTCGCTGATGGGTTGCCATTTTTTGCGCTATAATTAATAGCAAATAGTATATAGTTTTTCCTTCTCGCCAGTCGCAAATCAATAGGGAGCAGACTGAATTGCAAAGCAGACCAAAAGATATCGCAATCGACCGTCCGGCCAGTACGTTACGCATCACTTGGCTGGACGATCATGTTAGTGAATTTAGCCTGCGTTGGGTACGCGCCAACTGTCCCTGTGCCACCTGTCGCGAGGAGCGCCGCGCGGCGGCGCTCAATACCGATATGCTGAAATTAAGCTCGGGGCCGTTACCCAGCACCCAGGTGGCGAATGCCCAACTGGTGGGTAATTATGCGCTACGCTTGGAATGGACGGATGGACATGCGACCGGCATCTACCCCTTTACGGCGATGCGGGCCAGTTGTCCTTGTGCCGCCTGCAACCCAGAAGGGCCGCCGCCGTTTCTGCCTGATTAGCTAACAATGGATTCTAGGGGTTAGGAACAGGCGATCCCAGAACAGAAAAACTTGTTGGCGACTACCAACAATTCGTTTATAATGGCTATCAAGTCTGGTCAAAGCGCCGGTTTCTATCCACAGGCTATAGCCACGGGATTTGGCCATAGGTTCGCTGCTCGTATGAATAAATTTTTGCTTTGGTTTGATGCGTATTACGTACTACATAATACGCACTACGCATCACGATTGATTGCTAAGAATGATTGCTAAGAATGATTGCTAAGAATGATTGCTAAGAATGATTGCTAAGAATGATTAATAAGGAGTTGCCGTGGGTACATCATTGACCTTATTCAAAGTGTTCAACATAGAGGTGCGGGTCCATTGGTCGTTTGTGCTGATTTTGATCTATGGCGCTTTTGCCTATGCGGGCAGCGATTCAAACGTGCTTTTCGGATCGCTGTACGGCGTACTTGTGATCTTGTTACTTTTTGTCTGTGTCACATTACATGAATTTGGCCATGCATTGGTTGCGAAGTACTACAAAGTCAACGTGCCCTCGATCACGCTGTTGCCGATTGGGGGGGTAGCCAGTTTAGAGCGCATGCCCGACAAGCCAATCCAAGAGTTTCTGATTGCAATTGCTGGCCCGCTGGTCAACTTTGTGCTGGCTGTCTTGCTCTTACCCCTCTGTTTTGTTGTCTACAATCTAGACACACGTTTGTCAGGCGCTCCGCTCACCCTTAACAACTTGCTAGGTATTATGCAGACAGCCACACCGGCTGGCCTTGTCATTTACCTCACCATTACGAATATCGCGCTAGCCCTCTTCAACCTACTGCCAGCCTTCCCGATGGATGGCGGTCGGATCTTGCGGGCGCTGTTAGCCATGACCACCTCTTACGTACAGGCCACCCGGATTGCTGTTTTTGTCGGCCGCATCATGGCTGTCCTTTTTGCAATCTGGGGCATTGCTGGCGGTGGCGGCATTTTCATGTTGCTGATCGCTTTCTTTGTCTATGTGGGTGGCGGCTCCGAACGCGAAGCGGTGGAAAGCCGAGCCGTGCTCAAAAATGTGCTCGCCAGCCAGGCGTTGACTCATAGCGCAGCCAAACTTTACACCAGTGAACGCGTTAATCGCGCCGTAGAATTGGTGATGAATAGTTACCAGACTGACTATTCTGTATTAGATCTGAGTGGAAAGTTTGTTGGTGTATTAACACGCGCCCGTTTAATTCAGGCGCTCAACACCGTAGGCTCAGATGCACGCGTGGTCGATGTGATGGTGCCAGCCGAGCAAATTCCAATTTGTTCGCCCCGCCAAAACCTGGCCGAAGTGTGGGAAAAGATGGCTGAGAGCGGGAGCCGTGATGTAGCGATCAAAGATGGTAGTGAGTTTTTGGGCCTGATTACGGTCGATGACATCTCGGAAGTCTTCCAGGTTGTCGGCGCAGTGATGAATAGCACAACGCCGCCGCAGACACCGAGTAGTGCGCCGCAGCCAAGCGGAGCCACGAATGCCTGAGTTTTCAACCGCTACCGGCTCAATCTATTATGAGGTATATGGTCCAGATTCAGCCGCAGCAGATGAGGCGCCAACACTAACATTGTTGCACAATTTCATGAGCACGGGTCAAACCGCTTGGGGATCATTGCTGCCTGCCTTGCGCGCGCGCTACCGACTACTTGTACCGGATTTACCTGGTCATGGCCGATCCCAAGGCCATCCTGTTGATTTTGATCACACCGAAATGGCGCGTCAGGTTGCCGCGCTGATGCAGGCGGAAGGAGCGGATCAAGGCGATCTGGCCGGTTGCAGCAGCGGCGGTATGATTGCACAGTTGCTCGTTGACCATCGTTTTGTCCAGCCGCACACACTGACGTTGATCAGCACGACCTATAGTACCAATCCTGCCACCACCAACAATCATGCCAGCACATCCCCAGAAGATTTCAAGGCTGGCCGCAATTGGATGGAAGCAACCGCCAAGCTGCATGATATTTATCATTATCCAGGCTACTATAATGAAATTCTATTAGATGGTTTTCGCCGGCTGCGCAGCCAGTATGCAATTGATCTACCGTTAACAGCGTTGAGCGCGTGGACGTTGCCCGTTTGTATCATTCACGGTGAAGAGGATGAGTTTTTTCCGCTCTTTATTGTAGAAGCAATGGCGCAGGCGTTATCCCAGACAGAATTGCACATTGTGCCGGCCCAGACTCACGCCCTCATTTTTCGCCAACCCTGGAAGGTAAGTGAACTGATGCTGGCGTTTTTGTACCAACATGCATGACCAACCGATTGATCCTCACATTAACCCAACGCAACGAAACAGAGTGCTTATGTTGAATAAACAAACGACCCAATTGGCTCCTTCGATCTTAACCGCTGATTTTGGCGCGTTGGTCAGCGAAATTCAAGCGGCCGAGGCGGGCGGTGCTGATATGATTCACCTGGATGTGATGGATGGCCGATTTGTGCCGAACATTACCTTTGGATCGCTGATTATAGAAACGGTGCGCCGGGCGACAAGGCTACCCCTCGATGTGCATCTAATGATCGAAGAGCCAGACCGCTACTTGGAGGAATTTGTCCGCGCTGGGGCAGATAACATCACCGTGCAGGTGGAAACATGTCTGCATTTGTACAGAACTGTACAGAGGGTGCATGATCTAGGCTGTAGAGTCGGTGTTGCGCTTAATCCGGCAACCAGTATTGAGACGGTGCGTGAAGTATTGCCAATTATTGATCGGGTGCTGGTGATGACGGTTAACCCTGGCTTTGGTGGACAGAAATTTATTGAGACCAGCACGAGCAAAATTCGACGCATGCGTAGATTGCAAACGGAACTAAACCCGACTTGTGATTTACAAGTGGATGGCGGAATCAATACTCAGACGATTGCCGATGTGGTTGATGCCGGTGCAAATGTGCTTGTGGTCGGCAGTGCGGTCTATAATAAGGAGGGAACAGTGGCAGACAATATCGCAGCCTTACGCAAGGCGTTGGCTTACTAATAAAACGCTCATCTATGAAAATTGAGGTACGGAGAGTCTTATCCCAACTTTAGCAGGGTAACGATCTGGTAGACAAAAGGCAGAACAAATAAAATGCTGTCTAAGCGATCCAACATCCCACCATGACCAGGAAAAAGCGCGCCCGTATCCTTCACACCTACCTGCCGCTTCAGCATACTAATCGAGAGATCACCCAGCAGCGCTAAGACGCCACAAGCAATCCCCAACGCCGCACCTACCGCGAAGCTAATTGGCAACGGCATAATTGTTGTCAACAAGCCACCAACCACAGCTGCGCCCAACCAACCACCGAGCGTTCCTTCCCAACTTTTCTTTGGGCTCAGCCGCGGCCAAAGCCGACGACGACCCAGCCGAGAGCCGACCAGGTAGGCAGTCGTATCGTTGGTCCAAGTAAGCAATAAACCCATCAACAACCACCACAGACCATCTGGCCGCAACCGCAAAGCCAACGCTTGGCCCAACATTAGCCCGATATAAATCGCACCGGCGCTTGTGGATAGCCAAGTGCTAACCGGTTTTTCAATTTGAAAGAGGGAATAGATTAAGGTGAGCAGTAAGCCCGCCGTCAACACCGTGGAAAGCCAAGGCATGCCAGGCGTGTAGCCCGTTAGAGCCAATGCTACTACCCACGGCAACCCCAACCAGCGTGCCGGACGGTAGTCGCCCACTTGCATCATGGCATAGTATTCGTAGCCGCCAGCAAGCGCAATCGCTACGATTAAAAGTGCAGACCAGATACCACCCAACCAAATGGGCGCTAGGACGAAAGGAAGCGCAATAAGTCCAACTCGGAGGCGCGTGATCACAGACGTTGACTCACAGACAATAGCTCACAGGTGTTGGCGCATAGGGGTAGTTTGTCCACAATAAAACAGCCCTGGTTGCTTACTTTTCCAGCACGCGGCCAAATCGACGCTCGCGGTGATTGTATTCGAACAGGGCTTTGTAGAGTTCATTTTCATCAAAATCTGGCCAATAGGTGGGTGTTGTGTAATATTCTGCGTAGGCGGCTTGCCAGATCAGAAAGTTACTCAGGCGCCACTCGCCGCCCGTGCGAATGATCAGATCAGGGTCGGGCAGAGCGCTGGTATAAAGGTATTGGCTAAAGAGTTCTTCCGTAAGGTCGGCAGGATTTATGCCATCGGCAATCACACGGCGGGCCGCATCAATAATTTCGGCACGGCCGCCATAGTTGAAGGCTACATTCAGGGTTACCCGCTCGTTATGCTGTGTCACTTCCAACGCATGCCGGATTTGTTGCTGCAATTGTTGGTTGATACCCTCCAAACGACCACTGTGGAGAATGCGCACCCCATTTTTGTTTAATTCATTCAATTGCCGTTGAATGGTAAGCCCCAACAGGCGCATCAAACCACTCACTTCTTCCGGTGGTCGGTTCCAATTTTCGGTAGAAAAGGCGTAAATCGTCAGTACCCGAATGCCATGTGTGACACAACTCTCCAGAATACGGCGAATATTATCAACGCCAGCCTGATGGCCCATTAAGCGAGGTAGGCCACGTGATTGCGCCCAACGGCCGTTGCCATCCATAATAATACCAATATGGTGAGGAATTGAAGGCAAATGCACGCGATGGTGGTTGGTGTCGCTGCTCACAGATATTCTATCCCTCCCTTGGCTTTTGAACAACCGCGTGGCGTAAGCCAGGCGGCGCTTAGCGCAAAGATCCTGTTGAAAAAGCAGGGGTGAGTAAGGCGCTCACCCCTGCAGCATTTGAAGCGTTGAGACGAATGGTAGATGGTCGGTGACGATCAATACGCGGTAGATACAAGTCTACTTTGGGGCTTGTATCTATACCGTCATGATCTCGTGATCTTTTTCGCGGACAACCTCGTCCACCTTTTTGATAAAGGCGTCAGTTTTTTCTTGAACGCGTTCCTCACCCAACCGCAGATCATCTTCCGAGATCATACTTTCCTTTTCCATCTCGCGCAAGTCATGGATGCTGTCTCGGCGCACATTGCGGATGGCGACGCGTGCTTCCTCACCGCGTTTGGAAACCAGCTTGGTTAACTCCCGACGGCGCTCTTCGGTTAGAGGAGGAATATTTAAGCGGATCTGCTGACCGTCATTATTCGGCGTCAATTTCAGATCCGACTTTGCAATCGCCTTCTCAATCGCAGACAAGTCCTGCGCGCTGTAGGGACGAATCGCAAGCTGCTGGGCTTCCGGCACCGAAATCGTCGCCAACTGCTGGAGCGGCACGGGCATACCATAATATTCGACGGTCAGACGATCCAAAATGGCCGGCGAAGCGCGCCCTGTGCGAATGGACATCAGATCAGAACGCAGCGAGTCAATTGTTTTTTCCATGCGTTCTTGGGTATCGGCTAAGACTTCGTTGATCATTTCCGTTTTCCTTCAGGTGAACCTCAATAGATGTTAACAAACATTGCTCACGACGAAGATTTTTGTTGAACAGCCCTATTGTAGCAAATTATTCGTGAACAGAAAAACAGCGATGAAAGTGCAATGCGGATAAGAGACAATGAACATATACTTACCGGCTGCAAGTTGTGGCAATCAGGCCGTGATCAGGGTGCCAATCGGCTCGCCGCGTACAACTTTCTCTAGTGTGCCTTCATCCCACAAATTGACAACACAAATGGGCAAATCATTATCCATACACATCGCCATTGCTGTGCTGTCCATCACGCCGACGCGCATATTGAGCGCATCGATATAGGTAAGGTGGGTAAAAGGTCGCGCATCAGCGTTCAATTTGGGGTCGCTGTCGTACACTGCATCTACCTTAGTGGCTTTGATCAGGACTTCAGCATCAATTTCCATAGCGCGCAAAGAAGCGGCCGTATCGGTTGTGAAATAGGGGTTGCCGGTGCCGGCGCCAAAAATGACAGCCCGGCCTTTCTCCAAGTGGCGTACCGCGCGCCGTTGAATATACGGCTCGGCGACCGCGCGCACTTCAATTCCAGTCATGACGCGTGTAGGAATGCCGTGGCGCTCCAGGGCATCTTGCAGAGCAAGTGCATTCATAACCGTAGCCAGCATGCCCATGTGGTCGGCCGTGACACGCTCCATGCCATGATCCAACCCATCTTGTTTACCGCGCCACAAATTCCCGCCCCCGATCACCATGGCGACTTGGACACCCATGCTTACAATGTGCAGGACTTTTTGGGCCAAAAACTCAGCCTGTGTGGGATTGATACCAAATCCACCTTCGCCAGCCAGTGCTTCGCCCCCCAGCTTCAGCAAAATGCGCTGATACTTCAGATCAGCCATGTCTGATTTCTCCTCTTGCTACACATTTCTTTATGGTTTCCTATGGGATAAATCATTTAAATATTGTGTCAATGCCGCAGAACATCGAGCGGACGCTAACTTCCATCTTGGCACATAGCACGAAAGCGTATGCCACCCTTGTATTCGGCTTGCGTACCCACTATTTACCGTCCATTCATAAGGTAGCATACCCTGATGATAGTGCAGCTACGTCATGCTTTTTCTGGATGCCAACAGAAGAAAGCCCAGCCAAATGGCTGGGCTTTCTTCATTTACTATCCACCAATTTCAAGTCGTTCAAAGCGACTGACTTTAATATTTTCTCCCAATGTTGCAATCGTGTTGGTCAACATCGCTTGAATGGTAGTATCAGGGTCTTTAACAAAAGGCTGCTCTAACAAGCAGGTTTCGCTATACCACTTGTCTAGCTTACCCTCGACAATTTTATCAATTACTTGCGCAGGCTTGCCACTGCTTGCCATCTGCTCGCGATAGATATTCTTTTCGCGCTCGACAGTTTCCGCCGGCACCACTTCGCGGCTCAGATATTGCGGTCGCGCGGCTACAACATGCATCGCAATATCGCGGGCCAGTTGTTGAAACTGTTCGGTGCGCGCGACAAAGTCTGTTTCACAATTCAATGCCACCATGCCGGCCATTTTGGCGCCACCATGGATATAGTGACCAATAAAACCTTCATTGGTATCGCGACTGGATTTCTTCGCCGCACTTGCAAGACCCTTTTTGCGCAGCACTTCCACTGCCTTATCAAAGTCGCCGTCTACATCCGCCAATGCCTTTTTGCAATCTAGCACCCCAGCGTTTGTTGCCGCGCGTAAATCTTTTACCATTTGTGCGCTAATTTCTGCCATGCTGCCTCTCCTTAGGCTCTGCCCCAAAATTTTCGTGGTATAGTTGAACGAATCAGCAAGCCATCATTACCACAACCGATTCTGTATCAGTTGTGAGCAAAAATTTCTATTATAAACGTAGCGAGTCAAGCACGATCAGTGCGATACCTCTTCGCTCACTTCTGCCTCGATCTCGATGTCGTCTTCGGCGTCGATATCATCAATGATGGCAATGTCTTCCGCGTCTTCAACTGGGACGAATTCTTCGTATTCATCACCTTCCACTTCCAAATCCAGGTCTTCATCCTTGCTCTTCAGCTTCGCCAATGTGCTCGGTCCCAAATAGCGCTCCATCTCGGCCAAATCCGAGCGGCTTACCTGGCCGGTATCGGACATTTGCACTTCGCGAATTCGGATACCTTCTTCAGCAGCGTCGGCGATCACACTCACGATCAACTTCACGGCCCGAATTGCATCATCGTTGCTTGGAATTGCATAATCGATCGGGTCAGGATTGCTATTGGTATCCGTCATAGCGATGATCGGCAATTTCAGCTTGTTGGCCTCAAGCACAGCCAAATCTTCGACCACCGTATCGACGATGAAAATCATGTTTGGCAAGCGCGTCATCGTCTTGAGACCACCAATCCGATTGTTCAACTTGTCGATCTCGCGTTGAATGCTCAGGCGCTCTTTCTTAGACAGCGTGCGGAAATCACCCGCATCCATGCGGCGTTCTAAGAGCAAAAGATAATCGATACGCTGACGAATGGTAATCCAGTTTGTCAGTGTGCCACCCAGCCAGCGCTGGTTGACATATGGCATATTGCAACGGTCGGCTTCTTGCTGAACCGTAGCCTGCGCTTGGCGCTTGGTGCCAACAAAGAGGATGGTACCCCCTTTGGCAACAGTATCGCGCACCATGGCCGCATAATCTTCCAGGCGCAACATCGTCTGTTGCAGATCGATAATGTGAATGCCGCTGCGCTCGGTAAAGATAAACGGGCGCATCTTGGGATTCCAGCGGCGTGTGCGGTGTCCAAAATGAACACCCGCCTCCAAGAGTTCTTTCATGGTAATAACAGCCATTCGAATTCTCCTCAGTTGGTTGATCTTCCGCCTTGTTCACCCCAGCCCACAACTGTCGTAAGACAGCACCCGTTGACTAGTCCCAAAGCGTGTTTGATAAAAAAGCAATTGGCGCTTAACAGACGCCAATTGCTAATTATATCACAGAAATGTTAAATTTTTCAAAATAAGCGGGGTCTACTTGGCAATAAGGTTGCGCCGTTTGCCCTTATTCGGCTTGCTTGAAATCGACAAAGCGATAGCCCAGCCCGCGCTCGGTAAAGATGTATTGTGGATCGGCCGGATCTTTTTCGATTTTTTTGCGCAGATAGGTAATATAGAGCCGCAACAGGTGATTATCATTGACATATTCATGGCCCCATACCTTGGTGAGCAAGGTTTCGTGAGGCACCACCCAACCGGCGTTCTGGATCAAATGATAGAGCAGTCGATACTCGGTCGGGCGCAAACTCATCCGTTCGCCTTCGACAATTACATCGCGCCGCTGCAGATCAACCTGCAAGCGATCATCGATGGTGATAAGCTGCTTTTCTGGGCGGCCTGTGTGCTCAAAGCGCCGCAGTACAGCACGAATGCGGCTGGAGAGTTCGCGCGGGCTAAAAGGCTTGGTCACATAATCATCGGCGCCTAGATCCAGCCCGCGGATGCGATCATTCTCATCCGAGCGCACGGTGAGCATGATCACCGCTGCGTCGCTGATCTCGCGCAGCCGTTTCAACGTTTCGAAACCGTCCAGACCTGGCATCTCTACATCCAATAGCACCAAATCTGGGTTGTGATCGCGCACCTTCTCAAGTGCCTGCACGCCATTATTGGCTTCCAGGGTAATGTAACCTTCTAAGTCTAGATTCATCTTGACAAAGCGCACCATGCGCGATTCATCATCGACAACAAGAATGGTAGTTTTGGGTTGTTCTGGCATAGGAATGTCCGCACGCAAATAAATAGCTTGATGAGCAAGGATTGTTGACGATTCAGCTTTGTGGAAGCGGGTACACAGGGAAACAGGTAGATAGGTAGACAGGTAGATAGGTAGACAGGGGTTACGACTTGTTTCCCTGTTTACCTGTTTCCCTGTTTCCCCTATCTACCGCCGCGCTGCAACGCCTGAACCGTTACAAATATTCCAATAGTATACCAAGCTGCGTACGTTTTTGTGAATTTTAAGACGAACCAATCACAGCATGTGGGGCGTAGCACAGAAAAGGGCTTGGGCGATGTTGCCATCGCCCAAGCTTTGGAGGAAGATATGTACAAAGGAGAAGAAATAAGGAGAAGGATACAATTGTGAAAATTGGCTCCCCAGCAAATTTCACAACCAAACCCAGTATAACGTGCTTGGATTAAAATTGATGGCGCGTTATGCTAAAGTTTTGTTATAAATTTGTAGAAATCAACTCAACTCTAGCTTTACCTGACGATACGGACCCCGGTTTTCGGGCGGGAAAAGCGCTGCGATCCGATGCATAATTTGCTCGGTCAGGCGCGCCAGGCGCAGACGACGTTCGGGTGCAGGTAACTCTGCGCTATGGGTTAAAGGGCCAAAAACAGGACCGATATGCATGGTAACATCGGTGCGGCGCAGGCGCACTAGGTTGCCAAGAATTTGCTCGGTGCCAATCAAGCCCACGGGCAAGATCGGCGCACCGCTCTCCACCGCCAAGTAGGCCGTCCCCGGCTGCGGATAAGTCAGTTGCGCATCCAGGCGCGAGGTGTGACCATAGGTTTCTGTAATCGCTTCACCACGGGCGCGGCGCTCGGCCATGCGTGGATCGATGCCGCCTTCGGGGAAGATGCCCACGGCTCGGCCTTGACGCAACATGGCCAGCGCAGATTGTAATGCCTTGCGGTCCGGTCGCCCACGCCAGATGGGGATGCCATGAAACGTACGCATAAACAAACGCACATACCAAAAACGCTGCGATTCGCTGGCGACCAAAAACGCCGGTTGGAAAGGCAGATAGAGCGTTAAGAGGGGGGCATCGAACCAACTAAAATGGTTGGCAATCACAATCACGGGGCCACTGGTCGGGGCATGCTCTGCCCCCACTACTTTGACCCGCAACAATAAACGGCTGGCGATCCGGCCGATCACCATCACTGACCCTACCATCAGAAAGTTGAATAAATTGCGCACGACACTTCTCCTATCTTTAAATATGCCACAATTCTACTATTAAACACAGTTGATGTGTCAAAGTTGCGTAGGTTTCAAGGATAACACAACCTTATTATCGCCTTGTTATCGTCATGTTATAGGAATTGCAAAGGTAAAAATTGTTTGCATTGTAAAATGACCCAGGCAAGAATTTTGTTTATTTGGCGGTTGTGTTACAATAAACCGTTGTTTATCGTTTGAAGGGCTGAGAGTGCGACTTGGCTCATCATATTTTACCGTTGCTGAAATAGGCAACGGTGTACTAGCCAAGGAAACTTTCAGTGAATTTCGAATCTTTTAATTTACATCCGCATATTTTCGCCGGTGTCCAGGCCCAAGCCTACACCGTACCAACACCCATCCAAGCCCAGACGATTCCAGCCGGGCTGGATGGTCGTGACATTCTCGGCCTGGCACAAACAGGCACCGGCAAGACAGCCGCCTTTGTCTTGCCGATCTTACAACGTCTGCTCACGGGGCCACGTCGGCGCTTGCGCGCCCTGGTCGTTGCGCCCACGCGTGAGTTGGCCGAACAGATCCATAGTGCATTCATGGCTTTGGGCAAAAAGACTGGTTTGCGCAGCACCACCATCTATGGTGGTGTTGGCTTCGGTCCGCAGATTAGCGCCCTGCGCAGTGGCACAGAAATTGTCGTCGCCTGTCCGGGCCGTCTGCTGGACCATATCGGCCAGGGCACCATCAACCTGCAAGGTATCGAAGTGCTGGTGTTAGACGAAGCGGACCGCATGTTCGACATGGGCTTCTTGCCCGATGTGCGCCGTATTCTCCGTCACCTCCCCGTCGAACGGCAGACGATGCTCTTTTCCGCCACGATGCCGGAAGATGTGCGGTCGCTGGCCAACGAAGTACTGCACAACCCAGTCACAGTCGAGATCGACTTTGCTGGCCCAGCCAAAACCGTGGCCCATGCGCTCTACCCGGTAACCCAGGGGCGCAAGAATGAATTGCTGCTGCAACTGCTGCAACAGACGGATACCAATTCGGTGCTGATCTTTACCCGTACCAAACATCGGGCCAAACGATTGGCGGAACAGCTTTACCATGCCGGCTACAAAGCGGTGGCACTACAGGGCAACATGGCGCAGAATGCGCGCCAAGCGGCCATGAATGGTTTCCGCGCTGGGCACTATAAAGTGATGGTGGCCACCGATATTGCCGCTCGTGGGATTGATGTGACCCAAATTTCGCATGTGATCAACTATGACATCCCGGACACCGCCGATGCCTACACCCATCGCATTGGCCGCACGGGGCGAGCCGCCAATACAGGCGAAGCATTTACGCTCGTCTCACCGGAAGATGCCGAAATGGTGCGCGATATCGAGAAGGCTTTGAACCAGAAGATCGAGCGCCGCTTGCTGCCTGGGTACGAAGCTGTCAATATCGAGATGCCATCGTCGTCAGCGAACCGGCGGCCAACGGCTGGCCGTGCGCCACAGCGCGGCTACCGACAACCACAAGGTGCGCCGCAAGCCAATCGCTCACGTTCAAACTCGGATGAGAGCCGCACAACTTATTCACAACCCAAAGCGACGCCCCAATCGTCCACTGGCGGTCGGTCCAATGCGCAGGGTTCGAGCAGCGCCGGTTCGTATGTCGAAGCCACGCGCAAAGCACGCCAGGCCCGCCAAGCCCGTCGTCACCCCGCAGGTGACGCGCGCTCGACGGCCTAAGCTTAGCTCGCTCTAAAAAGTAGCCACAGGTGGTAACCAACAGGATTCTTCTGGTCGGTTACCACCTGTGCTTCTATTTACCCATTTTATTGATCCAACAGAAAGGCAAGCCCTAATGCTCGATTTTAGCCGTGTGCGCAGCAAAGAAGTAAGCATGGATGAATTGTTAACCGGCTACACCCGCGCCGATCTGCGCGCGCTGACCGATGAAATGATCGATGCCCAGGTGAAGCTCATCGCAGATTGCAGCGATGCGGACGTCGTGTTTCAACCGCTGGACCCCATCGCCAACGATACCTTCGCCACGGACAGCGCCGAAGTCAACATTGCCTGGACATTGGGCCATGTGATTGTCCACATCACCGCCTCCTCGGAAGAAGCAGCGGCGATTGCTGCCGAATTGGCGCGTGGCGTAGAATATCACGGTCGGTCGCGGTCCGAGATTGATTGGGAAGCGGTGACGACCATTGCCGAATGTCGCCAACGGCTGGAAGAAAGCCGCCGCATGCGCCATGCCAGCCTAGCAATGTGGCCAGATGCACCCTATCTGGAAAACAGCTACGAACCGTGGCCGAGCGCCGGCCATTTTAATGCCGTCAGCCGCTTCGTGTTGGGGCTGCGCCACGATGATGATCACATGGGCCAGATTGCCGATGTGGTCAATCAGGCCAAAGCAGCCCGTGCGTAAACCCAGTTAGCAACAGATTTCCAAAAACAGGCCCAGAATCTTTGAAGATTCTGGGCCTGTTTTATTTATCTGGGTAAGCGGTGAGCTTTAGCCACCAATGCCCAAAACATCCTTGCAGTAAACGACGCTCTTTTCTAGTTGCGCGCATGATTCCTGCGCCAAGGCCGCCTGGATTTCTGGCGTGATCTTGCCCCAATCGGCGGTCAAGGTAGGTTGCGTATGGGGCTTGCCCTCGCGCACAAGCTGGAGAAATTGGGCAAACTCGGCGGCGGGGTAGTCGAGATAGACCGCCCAATAGTCTGGATTCAGATAGTCGAGCACTTTGGGCGCCAGGCTGGTGATAATCTCCAGGGTAAAGTTGGCCTGCGGACATTGGGCTTGATAAAGCTGCGCCCAGCGGTCGATGCCAATCGTGCCGTCGCCCATCGCCACCCATTGCGCCACCGCGCCTTGCGGATGCGGCCAGACGGCGCTATCGCGAATGTGGCTCATCAAAACATAGGGTGCCAAGTGGTGCAAGGTGACAAAAGGACTCTCCGCCACCCAGACCGGGTTGCCAGAATCGATACACGCGCCGACATAATCCGGCCCGGCTTCCTCGATCACAGCGGCCAGTTCGCGGCCCAGCAGATCGCCGGCGTGGTTTTCGAGCGCAATCTTGATGCCTAGGTCTAGAGCTTGGGAACGCACATCCCGTAGCGTCGCCAACAAACCGTCGATATGCGTGCGCAAAGAGATCGTTGGGGTACGGCGATCGGCGTTAGAGCCAAGTAGGGTACGCAAAACCGGCGAGCCGAGCGTTTTGGCCACATTGAGCATCTCACGCAGTTGTTCAACCGCCGTGCCGCGCTGATCGGAAAATGAGGTCGAGGTTGGGCAGATTGAATACATACCCACTTCCAGCGTCAGCCCCAACCCATCCGCATGGGCCTTGACACCTTGCAAGTAGCTTTCTTCCAAGCTTTCTAAAAAAGCCGGGTCGGGAAACATAGCCACCTGCAAACCAATTTTATGCACATAATCGAGATATTGAAATGCGTTCCAGCCGGTAAAACGCAGGCTAAAAAGATCAACGCCTAATTTCATCTTGCCTCCCCTTTTAATAAAAAATCCATAACAGTCCCGTGAAGCTTCGCCTCAAACCGACCAAGAAGTATACACGGATAGAAAAAACACGGATAGAAACGACTAAAAATATCCGTGTTTTTCCTATCCGTGTAACCTAAAAATTTGCTTTGTTGGTTACAATTTTCGGTTACCCAATCCTTCAGGATAAACCACGACGACGGCTAAGCATCTGTGACCATTTCCCCGGCCTCGACCATGCTCAGGAAAGGTGAATCTTCAATCGTCAATGGCAGATCGATACGACCCCGGCGGCGACTTGATTCGTAGGTGGCGAAGATCAGTTCGGTGGCGCGTAGGGCACGGCGCGCAGCCAGTTCTGGCTCGCGCCCCGTCTTGAGCGCATCGACCAGATCCAGCACGCCCAGCCCCACTTTGTCCAATCCGTGCATGCCTTCATCCACGGCCACGGTGCTCCAGCCTTGGCCGGCGCCCAACAGCCGCAGCGGTGTCTCCTCACTCGCCCCAATCTCCAACACGCCATCTGTGCCGCTCAACCGAATGCCCAAGCGCGGCTGTGCGTTCGTACCCGTGATCAGCAAACCGGTGACGCCATTCTGGAACTGGAAGTGGCTGATGCCTTGGCCTTCGCACAGCAAGCCAAAAATCTGCTTGCTGCCGCGGCCTTCAATCTGGCCGATCACCCACTCGACCGGTGTTTCATCGTTTAAAAAGAAGCACATATCGAACCAATGCGTACCCCAGTCCATCAGATTGTCACATGTAGCTTCGATCCGCTGCAAGGTGCCAATGGCGCCGGCGCGCACCAATTCCCTGGCCTTGCGGAAGGGTTGATTAAAACGGCGCTGGTGATTAAAGGTCAACTGGACGCCATTGCGTTCGCATGCTTCGACCATCCGCTTGGCTTCGCCAAAGGTGGGCGCCATTGGCTTTTCACAGTGGATCGCCTTGACGCCGGCTTCGGCACAATCGATCACCATCGGCGCGTGCAGATGGGGCCAGGTGCTAATGCTAACAATGTCGAGTTGCTCTTGCGCCAACATCGTATGGTAGTCAGTGTAAATGCGGTCGCCGCCATGCTTGGTTTGAAAGGCGCGTGCGTTCTCCTCGCTAATGTCGGCCAGGGCGACAATTTTACAGTCGGGCGAGGCATTGTAGCCCTGCGCATGTGCATGCGACATACCAAAGCCGGTTGCTCCCTCGGAGCGCCAGGGTTTGCCACAGCCGATAATACCAACTTGGTAAATGCTCATATGCTATCGTTTCTCCAAAGTGAATACAGTTTGTAAACACGGATAGAAGGAACACGGATTGTTAAGCTGGTTTGAATCCAATCTAAAGTCTTTTGCTCAATAACCCAAGCGCTTAAGATATTCCCGGCTGACGACTGCGCTCTTGAGTGGGGTTTCCAACTGCGTCACATCGGTTTCGACAATGATCCAGCCGCCAAAGCCAGCATCCTGCAGAATCTGGAAAACCGTGGGGAAATCGACACACCCCTGGCCCAGTTCGGTCCAGATGCCTTTGGCAGAAAAAGTGGCATAATCCCACTCGGCGGCGACGCCGGCGCGCAGCACGGCGGCGTTAACATCTTTGACATGCATGGTCTTGATGCTCGCGACATAATCGCGGCAAAACTGGATCACATCCGCGCCAGCCCAGGCTAGATGACCCGTGTCTGGCCCCATAAAGACGGTATCGCGGTTGACTAAAGCGAACAGCCGGTCAATTTCCTCACGCGTCTCGATCACACTACCAACGTGGTTGTGGAAGCAACTTTTTACCCCTTGCGCCAGGGTAATTTCAGCCACCTGATTCAAAACTTTGGCAAATTGTGTATATTCTTCGTCCGTCATCGCGTCGCCGGGCTGCACGTGGCCGGAGATCTGGCTGCGCGTGAGCCCGCGTTGGGTCACATAATTGTTAAAGCCACCGGCGGCCACATAGAGTTCGGTATAGCCCGCCGCAGCGGCAAATTGCGCATATTCTTGGGCGCGGGCTAGAATCTTTTCTGCTTGGGCTTTGTCCTGAAAATCTGCGCCCAGATAGCCGGGGGCCGGTTGCAGCCCCTGTTGCGCAAAGAGGGCCAGGGTCGCGGCGGTCGAGCGGTCTTTGTGCGGCCCCGCCGGCGCACCGACATAACCGGCCTGCGCAATCTCGGCCAACACCTGTTCTTCCGCCACGTTGCGCCAGGTAATTTGGCCACAACCAATCAATCCATTCTGCATGCTCTCTCCTCTGCTTTTGATGGGATCTTCAACACGAACACTACTGGGTTGGGGGCGAATGGCTTTAGTATAATGTGTCCATGTGAATTTTGAAAACATGCAAAAACCAAGGGACGCCCAGTCCTTTGGTCGTCCCTTTATAAAATAGACCGCAGTGGTTATGACGACGAAGACACGCCATAACTTATACCGATCTTTTTATCCCTTCAACGCCCCGGCCAATAAGCCACGCATGAACAACTTACCCAGAAGCAGATAGACCAAAATCGTGGGCAGGGCGGCGATCAGGGCGGCGGCCATCTGCACGTTCCATTCGACGGCCCAACTGCCGGCAATGTTGACGACGGCGACATTGATCGGGGCGAGACGCGGGGTGCTGAGAACTACCAAACCGATCAGATAGTCATTCCAGATCGAGGTAAATTGCCATAGCAGCACGACCGCAAAGGCTGGCATCGAGATCGGCAGCAGGATCCAGCGGTAGATGCCAAAAAAACCCACAGCCGTCGATCTTGGGGACGGCGTCGATACCGCGGCAAAGTGGTCGTTGCCCCAGGCATTGGTTGGATCTAGTTCGATAGGAAAAGCACCTGGGACAGCACAATTATAATCTGGAGCCGTGGCAAAGGCAAATTTGAGAAGATAAACGGCAGCATCCCTGATTTTGTGCGAGGAAATGAAGGCATCAAATTATGCGCCACGAAGGAGGAGCCTTCCCAGGTGCGGCTTTGCGCATCGAGCCACATCTGAGAAGGTTATTGCCACAGATTATCTGACAAAAAATACGGATGGCTTGGGTAGAGCTTTAATGCACCAGCCCTAGAGAACTCAAGGTAGAGAGAAGTTCAGCGCTTCGAGCTTGGCGATCAAAATGTCGGCTTGGGCCTGGGAGAGCGCGACAAAAGGCGGCCGCACCGTCAACCAAGCGGGATCATGGCGATAGTGAGCGACGATCTGCTTGAGGGTGGGGATGGCGGCGTAATCACCGCGCGCCTGGCCGACTGCGGCAATTTCTGCTTGCAATGTTTGTAACACCTCTTCATCGGCCGTCTGCCAAGTGTCGCACAACTGGCGCAGGGGACGCGCGATCACATTGGCCACGGCGTTGATGCTGCCGGCACCACCCAAGCGTAGATTGTCCAGCAAATACTTCTCTGCACCCGAGAACGTGCCAAAGCCGGGGAAGTTGGTCAAGATCGCCTGCTGGTTGTTCCAATCACCCGAACTGTCCTTGAGGCCGACCACCGTTTGCGGATAGGCTTTGATCAGCCGCTCGATCAAGCCTAAGCTAAAGCCAATTTGCGCGACGGGCGGAATGTGGTAGAGATAGACGCGCAGTTTATCATCGCCCACGCGTTCGATCACCTCGGCCAGGGCGCGAAAGATGCCTTCGTCACTAATGCCTTTGTAGTAAAAAGGTGGCAGCAGCAGCACACCGCCACAGCCCAATTTTACGGCGTGGCTGGTCAGGCGCACGGTGTCGGGAATCGCCGAAGTGCCAGTGCCGGGCATCAACTGCGCAGCGTCGATACCGGATGCCACTAACTGTTCCAGCATATCGATCCGTTCGTCAATGCCCAGAGAATTTGCTTCACTGGTGGTGCCAAACGGGCAAAGCCCGTGACAGCCTTCCAATAATAAGCGCTGCGAGTGGTCGATCCAACGCTCGACATCAGGGCTAAGATCGGCATGAAAGGGGGTGAGGGTTGGGGCAAACAAGCCTTTGAGCGGGGTAGCACTCGTCATGTAATTATGTCTCCAATCGAGTCGGACAAAAAATGAAAAAGGTTGTGCCAGAAAATAATTATCCGCTATTATGTAATGGGTAGCGCGTGATGGTAACATAACTCACACACTACACCGACCAGATACTTTAAGTAACACCTGGGAGCGCCGCCATCCCTGGCGGCTTTTGGTAGTGCTAGCCGCCAGGGATGGCAGCGCTCCCAGGTGTTATACAACAGCCTAAAATTACGCTTCTAGCGCTGGTGTATAACTGCCGTCACGCGCGGCACTGTTGCACTGGGCGCGTCGTACATAGGCCTGCTGGGCCGCCGCCACATTTTCTGCCTTGCCCTGCCACGCCTGCAAGACTGGCTCCTGAAGCGCCC
>JBBRVA010000019.1:0-23065 GCA_038247295.1 Caldilineales bacterium
CCTATTCTGCATCCGAACTGGATTTAGAATTCGTGTAGAGAAGGGATTGATAAATAAGCAGCAGAATGTCTTTCTGCTGCTTATTTATCAATCCCCTTCTCTACACGAATTCTAAATCCAGTTCGGATGCAGAATAGGTCTACATCTGCATCACCATCGGAAAATAAATATTGGGTGGCAAAGCTGGCAGGGGTGCAAAACCGAAGTCTAGCCCTTCGCGGTGGTCAGCCGGCTCTAACGTCACCTGGATTTCAGCAGCGCCCGTCATTATCATGCCAGAAGGTGTCTCGGCGCGTACAATATAGGCGTCGGGGCGAAGATTATTTAATGTCCAGTAACCGGCCTCATTGCTGGTTGTAGTGATAACAAGAGTCAAGTTTTCGTCGTAGATATCGATCTGAATGTCACTCAGGGTCTGATTTTCCGTCTCATCATGCAAACCATTGAGATCGCTATCTTCCCAAACGGTACCCGATAGCATCGCAGTTTCCACGTTGGCTGTCTCCTTCGCCTGCAAAGCAGCCAGTGCATCAATTCTCCCGAAGCCAAATTGATTATCATAACCAAGCTGGCCAAGGTCAGTGGCGGTTGTTTCGATTAGCGAAAGCAATTCTGCGGCAGTACGCGTCGGGTTCTGCGCCAGCAGTAGACCCGCTAACCCAGCCACGTGCGGAGTTGCCATGCTGGTGCCACTTAAAACTGCGTAACCACCCGCGGGATCGGCAAGGTTATTGAATGTGCTATAGATGCCATCGCCGGGCGCTACCACATCTACTTGAGTTCCATAGTTACTCAATATCCATTTTTCATCATTTTTGTCGGTTGCGCCCACGCCTAGCACACCGTCGAAGGCCGCCGGATAGAAATTATCTACCGAGTTTGCGTTACCGGCAGCGGCGACGATCAAAACATTGTGGGCGATTGCGTAATTAACAGCTTCTTCGATGATTTGAGATTTTGTCTTGCTGCCCAGGCTAAGGATGACAATATCGGCACCATGATCAACCGCGTAGACCAGCCCTTCGGCTACACCAGACCAAGTACCAGCATTGTTTTTGTTCAACACCTTTACGGGCAGAATACTACATTCGCCGCAGATACCGGCCATACCAATACCATTATTTAGTGCGGCTGCTGCAATCCCAGCCACATGGGTGCCATGCCCATGGTCATCTTCTGGGTCATTATCATCATTGATAACATCGTAACCAGGCAAGATGCGGTCAGCAAACTCTGGATGCGCATGGGTAATCCCACTGTCGAGCACCGCCATGACAACATCGCGGCTGCCAGTGGTGTAATCCCAAGCGGGAAAAAGATGCAGCAACTGGGGCATATAGCTTTTGGTGGGATCTAGTGTAGCTGGATCATTGACATCAAAGACACCTTCCACCGTTAAATCAGCTTCGATCACAGCAATAGCTGGCTGGCTGGCTACCTGGCTAAGCATGGCTTGTCTTCCTTGTTGATTCGTAGGGAGTATCAACTGAACCTTGGCCACATGCAGTGCGGGCAACCAACGTATCAATACACCACCCATTTGGGCAATGATTGCATCACGCGCTTCTGTGGAGACATTGGGCTGAAATTGAATTAGGTATATAGAGCTTTCACTTGTAGTTTCACGGTCAACAGTTTGGTCGCCAGCCGGTGTAACAGTGGTGGCCTGTACAAACCGATAAGGCATAAATTGTACAATTAATCCGACAAAAAACAGGATGACCAAACTACCTCGTTCTAACGATCGTGTGGTTAGCCACATATTTATATTTACGTGCACAGCTAAAATTTCCCCTAATGGTTAGAAGAACAATATCCAAATTACTGATCCTGGGGTTACAGCTTTGGAGCGAAGCAATTGTTTGACAACTCCGAGCAGTTGGGCACATACCAGGTATCACTTTATTTCACATATGCATAGTATTTATCAAACATTATAGGCAATTATTTTAGCGATGTCTCTAGGATATGCGTACCATTGACACCTACGTATTTAGGTATTAAGTAGTTGTAAAGTTTATTGGATAAATCCTTTACTCAGTAAGCGATGACTATTTTGAAATTTAAAGGGGTTATTTAGGGGGAAGGACAGTTTAGATACCGCGAGGCAAGACTTTGAGGTAAAAAAATAAGGAGCTTAGTGCTTAGCCCCTTACACGATACACCGTATTATAACTGCTAAAATTTATGCAGACAGGTTATGGTAAACTCTGCACTTGATCCAAAGTTACTAATCCCTCTTTCAACGCGTATAATGCCGCTTGCGTACGGTTCGCCAGGTGGAGTTTGCTCAGCATGTTACTAACATGAGTGCGTACGGTTCGTTCACTAATATAGAGAGAATTGGCAATATCCTGATTGGGTAAGCCGCGGGCCACCAGAATCAAGACTTCGACCTCACGTTCGGTCAATGGTTCATCAGCAGGCGGCAATAAAGAAGGGCGATTCAATTCACGAATTAATTTACGCGCAATAATAGGATGCAGCGAAGATTCACCATGATATACATCACGGATCGCCTGAATTAATTCTTGCGTAGACGATTCTTTAAGTAGGTAGCCCAAGGCCCCGGCCTTAATAGCAGCAAATACCTTATCATCGTCCGAGTAACTGGTCAGTACCAGAATTTTGGCGGTGGGGTTTTCTTGTTTAATCTCTTCAATCGCTTCAATGCCCGTTTTACGCGGCATTTGCAGATCCAGCAGGATCACATCTGGGTTTAATGAGCGAGCCTTCAGCACGGCCTCTACACCATCAGCAGCCTCGTCAATAACTTCAATGCCTTCTTCAGACTCGATCAGTGCGCGAATGCCCCCACGCACAACATTATGGTCATCGGCTAATAAGACGCGGATTGGTTTATCCACTATAGTCCTCCAAATAAGCGTACTTTAAGCACTCTCATCTTGCCCGATCTTCTAAAGCCAAGCTTGATAGGCTTTCGCTAGCATTTGCTATGATTGAGTTACATAGAATGCTTGGGATTGAAAATCAATTATCTTACTCGTGATTACCCATTCTACCAAATTTATTGCAATTTTTCTCTAAGTAAAATTGCTTGCTTTTTGCAAGAACTAGCCCGATAAAATGCTTTACGTAGTGGCTATCCAGCATTATAGAAGATGAGAGGCCTATAATTATAACAAATTGTGATAATAAATTTGTGGATATCCCTGTGAGAAAGTACTGGATAGATGGCATAAAGCTGCGAATAACTTATCCACGCTTATTAACTTTTATCCAGACTTTTCACCAGGCTAGTTGTATTGATACCATGTCCTACTACATATAGACGGCTAGTTGGCATGTGCCTGCAAACTGTGCACGACTATGCATGCTTTTGCTAAAAGTTTTCCCTTGCTATAAACGGAAAAAATGTTGTCAGACCACAACATAAAGGTAATAAATGGGTAGGATGCCCTATATCTAGGTAAATAAGTGAGCATGGCGCTACTTATCCCTCAATCCCCAGCCCCTACTACCAATACTTTATTTATAATTACTTATTCTTTTGAGATAATTAGAAATGATCTGCGGCGATAGACTGGGTATATTATTACACAACATATACAATAATAGACAATTTAGCGATAGGTAAAAACTTACAATGTGATTACGAATCACAGGATTTATAAATTACTCACATTTCTCAGACAGAAATGTGGGTAAAGTTCATTAACAGGCAATAGCAGGACTTGCTCTATGGTCTGCGAGAACCGTGTTTTTCTAGCGCTAATGCAAGCGGCACAAATGGAGCGTGGCTATTTGATACTTCGTCGGGAAACAAGAGGTTGTCTGGGCTAAGGTAAGGAAGGGGATCGGTAAACCCACCCCAGCCATCGAAACGGTTATAGGGCCGGATGCGGATGCCCAAATGCAAATGTGCGATTGTCGGTGGATTACCTTCGCCACTATAACCAAGCAGTGCACCGCGACCGATGACTTGTCCGGCATCAATGTTAATATCACCTAGGTGAGCATACAGTGATTCGCCCCAACTGTGTTCTACTTTGAGATAACGACCAAACCCACCCGGCTCATTGCTCATCTCCATCACCCGACCTTTATCGACAGAAAAGATAATCGTGCCCGGTTGCAGGGCAAAGTCCAGCCCGATGTGGCCCTTAAGCGGCACACCATTGTAGGTAAATTGGGCATGGAATTCTGGATGATCACCCCAGAATTGTACAATCAGGCCGCGCCCTTCGAAGGGCGGATGTAAATAGATGCCTTCCGGCTCGTAAAGACCGGATGCGAGCGGCTGCGACGTAAACTTAAAAGTCATGCCTATCCTTTTGGTTGGTGCGCTAGAAAATGGACGGTTACTAACAGGTCACTGTCACTTGTCTATATGTTTGCCGCCGCATTCTCTCACTTGTTACATATTTGATCAAGAATTCGACAAGACCTGACAAGATGATTATACTGCCTTCTGCACTACAAGCGGGCAACCGCCTATCGCTAAGGCGGCTAACCGTCTGTTCATTATCTGCTCAATCACGGTCTAGCCCAATTGTTCGAGATGGCCGCATAATTTATAAATTTTATACCCGAAGAAATCTTTGGGTTGAACGATCGATTTGGTAAAGTTAAGGAGTGAGTGACTGTGCCCATTTATGAATTTATGTGCCAGGCTTGTGGGACTGAGTTTGAAAAAATTCAATCATTTTCTGATACAACCGTGCCCGCCTGCCCAAGCTGCCAGAGCACCCAAGTTCAGCGACGGATGAGCCGTCCTGCCATTCATTTTAAAGGCAGTGGTTGGTATATCAACGATAGCAAATCCAGCAACAAAGAAGGCCCAAAGAAGGCGACCAACGGCGAAGCAGCCGGTGAAAGCAGTAAAGAGAACAGCAGTAGTGATACTGTAACCCAAAGTGAACCTACGCCGGCCAGCGAGACAAAAACTGAGACGAAAAGTGAACCCAAAGAGGTCGCTAAGGCGAGTGGAACAAGTGAAAAAAGCCCTGCGGCTTAATTCTAGGCGCGCCAGCTTGTTGGCGTAATCGATCGATTTATACCTATTTACTAATTTCATTCTTGAGGAGGGGAGTCATGACCGTACCACGACGCTTTGGTGTGTTGCGCTTTATTGGCACATTGCTAAAGGTGATTGCATGGATCATTCTGATTGTTGCGATCCTGGGCGCAATTGGCGCGGGTATTGCGGGTGGTCAATTGCTTCAAGTGTTGGGTAATACGGCTGCCGCTGGCCAAGTGCTGGCGTCACCTGCCGGTGGCATCGTGGCCGGCATTGCCATCTTATTGTTCGGTCTCATCTATTTTTTGGCGTTATATGCCACCGGCGAAAGTGTCCACATGCAATTAGCGGTTGAGGAAAATACCCGCTTAACAGCCGCACTTTTACTGCGTATGCATCAGGAAAGCCAACAGGAAACACGCCCAAGCTATGCTTCGGGATTCTCCAACGAACCATTTGAGCGCTGATCGGCTCCTAATTCCATAAGATATGCTTGTTCTGGAGAGGCATGCACGGTGTAAGCCGCTTGCACCGTGCATGCCTCTCTTTTATTATTCACAGCAAATCCCCTGTTTATCCTACAAGAGATAGCTTGTCTTGCACAAGGGCCGCTGAAAATGAGCGCTCCTGAGCCGCGTCAAAGAGAATGGCAAGAGTTGTCTCGTTATTCTCGGCGGTCACCTTGGTAATAACTCCTTCGCCAAACCGTTCGTGCCGAACCCGTTGGCCTTCGCTATAAGCGGGTATGCGCCGTGCGCCGTTTTGCTTGCTCTGCGTGGGGGTTGGTAACGGCGCCGTATCTAGGCCCATCCCAGCTTCACGATCGCGCCAGCTCTCTGCCCAGGCTGCGATCACCTGCTCGGGATTTTTTGCCAGGTGCGTACGCAATTGCGTGGCACGTTCGCGGGCCGCGCTCAACGCTGGCATCCACTTCTGCTTGTAAGCGGCTGGCTGATCACTTTGGGCCAATGTCCGGCTCGTGCGCGACAGCGTGCGCAGCAAATTGTCCAACTGTTTAACCGGGTCATCGGCTGGCTCGATGGTGACCAGTTGGACACCATTCAGTCGGCACAGTTCGGCACGCGTCTGGTCGCGTTGTTCTGTCTCCATTACTTCCCAATCACTTTGCCGCCCCTGACCCTTGGCGGTTAATCCAACAAAGCGAATGGCGATGCCCGCATCGGGGTAGTACTTATCCAATTTTAGCCGACGCTTCGTGGCTGGATTGACCAGCCACGTCGGGCTGACATTGTCTTGCTCGTTGAAGCCGGTAAATGTGCGCGCTAGAATTTCGCGCCACGCATTCATAACCAGATACATATCAAAGCACTTTCTTCAGGATATTTTCTTCACAATATTTTCTTGGCGGTGGGTTGACCTTCACTAGCTGTCGATTCTGCGAATAGCAACACAGAAATCATCCTAATTTTAGGACACATGTTCTGTTTTGGCAAACTCTTAGGTGGATAACAGTACAATAGTCCTAGCCGTAGGGTTGATCATTTCGTGTGGCTTCGTGGACCGTTATTTATTTGAAATGCCTTAGCGAAACGCATCCATGTTGGCGGGGCGCTGGAGCGTGCGCGCCGGCGCTATTGCCTGTCCTGCCGGCCATTGATAGCCACGAATGATGATCACGGGTTGGCCTTCTGCACTTTGGCCCATTAGCAGGCTGGCGGCGGCGGCTAGTTCATCGGCAATACACTCCTCACTGCTCATCAATTCGTAACCAAAAAGATCATGCAGACCACGTTGGTCCCAAAGGGGTGGCAATCCCGCACACCCAATCGAGATGCCAACCGTGCCCACGCGCCAGGCGCGCCCGTGGCTGTCATTAATGATAACGGCGGGCGCGACGCCCGTTTGGGTAGCCAGGGCCTGGCGGATCTGTTCGGCACTGGCATCGGCGTCGGCGGGCAACAGGGCCAGGTATTCGTCGCCATTAGCATCGGGCTGCACGTTGCTGCGATCCACTCCGGCATTGGCGCAAACCCATCCGCTCTGTTGTTCAACCACCAGCAAGCCCCGCCGGACGCGGATCAAGGCGCGGCTATCATCCAAAATGACTTGGATGACACGCGGATCTTTGCCGACAATTTCTGCGATACGGATGGCCTCAGCACCTGGTTCTACCTCAACAAGGCGCACCAACCTATTCTCGGCCTTGCTGACAATCTTTTGCGCAATCACAACCACATCGCCGGCTT
Source organism: Caldilineales bacterium (assembly GCA_038247295.1). Classification (GTDB taxonomy): domain Bacteria; phylum Chloroflexota; class Anaerolineae; order Caldilineales; family Caldilineaceae; genus JAPLGZ01. The sequence continues at coordinate 7,189 of JBBRVA010000019.1, forward strand.
GGATCGTTTCATCCACCGTGGCCAGGTGTTTAACGATCAACTCCGCCAGATCATCACCAGGTTGGATCAGAGGGAGATTGGGGACAGGAAATAGTTTCATAGGATTTATAACCACTCGTTGTTTAGTAATAGGTAAGTTGTTAAAAGATGGATGTTGGCCTAGGTGTTGGCTGGTATAAAACGATAGCCCCGGCCGCGATCATTTTCGATCACACCGATCGGCGGTGTCTGTTGCTCCAATTGCAGCCGCAGCCGGCGGATGGCCTCTTGGACGCGGCGCGTAGACGAATCCGGACGTTTCCAGACATCGGCTAATAATTGGTCGGTTGATACGACCATTCCCCCTTGTTTTTGTAAATAGCGCAATAGCGCAGCCTCCATCTTAGACAGATGTTCATAGAGCGGAGATTGCACATCGTCGACGCTAATTGGCCTTGCCGGGCTGGTTGGTGCAACAGTTAAATGAAGCGCGAGAAATTCCGTAAATAGGGGCGAAAAAAGCTGATATCCCGGTTGGCCATGATCCTCGCTTATCAGGATAACAGCTTGGTTGATCAGCCAATTTAGGCTGGTCGCCTGGGACGGCTGTAGCTTTTGGATTGCCAGTGGCTCGCGCAACAAATGTTTGAGCAAGCTCACGATCGACTCTGGTGGAATGCGCGCTGGTGGATTTTGGAAGGTGTGCCACAACGCCATAAATAAAGGACGGCCATGTTCGGCCAATCGCAGACGCAGCAGAGGCATGGTCTCCTCGCGTTGCATGGAGCCAACGGGCAGCAATTGTTGTACTTCGGCCAAGCTAGCACCTAGTTTGCTTAATAAAAAAGGATGGCGCCCGGTTAGCTCGGTTAATTCCGATTGTAGGGATTCCAGATCTGGAAATTGCTGCAAGATTGAACTAAGCCATGCCTGGGTAGCAGCCGGTTCCAACAAACCCAAAAAGCGCTGCACAAAGCCACTGCCCAATGGTATCCCTGCCCCGTTTGAATTCAGCCCATCCTCGTCCAAATCGTGAAGTGACTGTTTTGTCGTCAAGATCAAGGTGGCTTCCTGGGTAAGCAAATGCAAGGCATGGTGTAGCGGCGGCGCAGCGGGATTTGGGCGGACAAGTCGATCAAAATTATCCAGTAGCAAGGCCAGTTGGTAACCTTGTTGGCGCAATTGGTGGGCCAGTTGCCCCAAATGGCGCACCACACTTGGCTGGCTCTCGATATCTGGCCAGTTCAATTCAATTTGCTGCATTGTCCGAAGCTGTTGGGTCAGAAAATTATACATTTCTTCCCACGGATCACAATCGGCTTGCGACCAAAGACAGTCGACCATGGCGACGAATAAGCGCTTGGTTGCTTGAAAATTGTCCCCACCACTATGGGTTCCACCGATCTCTACAAGGTGGCGCAAGAGCGCACTCTTGCCCGCCAATTTCGCGCCCACAATGACGAAGCTTTGGGGCGGTGTTGCTGCAGAGCCTTGCACAATCTCGTTGAGAATGCGCTCACGCCCAAAGAGCATTTGTGGATTGGGTTGTGTAGATTGCTGTGGATCAACCATGATATCTATCCTGTAGATCCAATGCCGCCACGCCAAGATACAACAAATATAAACAGATGTGTATTATAAAATGTATGTTATGTATTTTGTAGTGTATGTTTTTGTGGGAAATTAGTGTTCTTTTTATGCGTTGTTTGTGTTTATCTGTGTATATTGTTTTGAGTTTGTGAATAATGAGTTATAGATCTGTGAAAATAAACATAGATTTATGTAATAAATTTGTGTGATATGTGTTATTTGATGGTTTATACACTATTTTATACGAGTGAATATGGATGAAAAATGGATAAAAAAATCTAATCCATAATATACACGATAACTGTGTGTATGACAAGCTCTTATGCGATTTACACTACTCTAAACATCCGTACACAAACCGTAGCTAGCATATCATTTGTTCATCTATAAAAAGTACAGACACTACTGGACAATTTGTATAAAATGAATATGACGTGCGAAAGGCTTACTTGATAAATTTTTTCCCCGCATCATTTGCCTACAAAGATTACGCTGCCGAAAGGAGCAATGATGGGACACCAATATTGGAACACAAATCAATCCAAACGTTTGCTTTATCGCTGGCAAACCCGTTTGTTCCTGGCCATTGCCTGTTTTTTGGGGATGGGATTTTCCGGACCGGTAGCCGCGCAATCAGATGATTGCACAAACTTGGTTGCGGACAGCGGCCTAGAAAGTGGCACCGGATGGACAATGAAAACTAAGGGCCAGTATGCTATGCTGAGCAACATCCAAGCCCATAGCGGAGCGAAGTCTGCCTATCTGGCTGGCGCCAATCAGGCGACGGATCTACTCAGTACTAAAGTGGTATTACCATCTGGCGGGCAATCCGCGACCTTGGATTTTTGGTGGAAAGTGAACAGCGAAGATGGGAATGATACAAGCGATCAGTTAACGGTGCAGGTGCTTAATGGCCCCGGTAAAATCCAAACTGTGTTACTCGTCTTGGGCAGTGAGCATGCTTCTAACGATTGGCAGCAGAGCGCGTTAGACATAAGTGAGTTTGTCGGTCAGTCGATCCAATTACAATTTGTAGCCAAAACCAATGAAGCGTTGGTAACCGATTTTTTCATCGACGATGTTGCACTGCTGATCTGTTCAACCACCCAATAAATAATAAATCGAATCGTAATCAGTGACCCATCTCTACGCTCTAGCCATGGGCACTCATTACGATTACTATTTTCCTTCCCCCTTTGACGCCCACCCTCTTTTCCAGTATAGTACCTCCATCGTTTCATAAGTTGCTCACTCCGTGGATGACGACCTTACCTTGAAGGAATCTATATATGGTTGCCAAGTTGACACGTGGCCGCATTCACTATGCGTGGTTTGTGGTGGCCGTCGCATTTTTGACGATGCTGGCCGCTGCGGGCGTTCGTTCTGTCCCTGGCATCTTGATTCTGCCGCTCGAAAATGAATTTGGCTGGGATCGAGCGGTTGTTTCGTTGGCCGTCTCGATCAACCTGCTGCTCTTTGGCCTGTGGGGGCCGTTTGCTGCCGCGGTGATGGAAAAGATCGGCATTCGCTGGATGATGGCATCCGCTCTGGCGACCCTGGCCTGTGCGATTGTCCTAACCACGCGCATGACAGCGCCCTGGCAGCTTAACCTGCTCTGGGGGGTATAAGGGGCTGGAGCTATGGCGGGCTGGGTCGCAGCCACAGTCTCTAACCGTTGGTTTGTCAAGCGGCGTGGCCTGGTTGTCGGCTTGCTGACGGCGAGCAATGCCACTGGACAGTTGGCTTTTTTGCCTCTGCTTGCCTCAATTGTGGTCGCCGTGGGTTGGCGATCTGCCGTCCTCTTGGTCGCCGCTGTCGCCGCCTTGGTCATTCCTTTTGTGATCATTTTTATGCGTGACCACCCAGCGGATATTGGGTTGCGCCCTTATGGCGCGCCAGAGAACGGCTACGTTGCCTTCCACGACGCCCGTCCGTGTTGGCAACCCGTTTCGCCTGGCGCTTACAACCTTGGTGCGGGGGCTGCGCTCGCGTGACTTTCTGCTCTTGTCTGGCACTTTTTTTATCTGCGGCTTAACGACCAACGGCTTGATCGGCACGCACCTGATTCCTGCGTCGCACGAACATGGCATCCCGGAAGTTCAGGCCGCCAGCATGGTCGCCCTGATCGGTTTCTTTGACATTATCGGCACGCTCGGTTCAGGCTGGCTTTCTGACCGCTATGACAACCGCAAGCTGCTCTTTTGGTATTATGGCTTGCGCGGTCTTTCACTGCTCTTTTTGCCCTATGCGTACAATACGGGGATGTGGGGCCTGGGGATCTTTATTGTCTTCTACGGTTTGGATTGGGTAGCCACTGTGCCGCCCACCGTGCGGCTTACGGCCGATCTTTTTGGCAAGCGCAATGTGAGTATGGTCTATGCGTGGATTTTTGCGGCGCATCAGTTGGGGGCCGCCACCGCGGCCTTTGGCGCCGGTCTGCTGCGCACCCAGTTGGGTGATTACCAGCTAAGCTTTATGATCGCCGGTGGTTTTGCCCTTTTGGCTGCTGGCATGGCACTGCGGATTGGGCGAGATTCACAAGAAAATGTCTTGACCGTCCCTCCCGTCGTTGTGCCAGTTGCCCCGGTTGGCTAGCCGGCGGTGGCAGTTATGAGTGACCAGTGATCAGTCTGTATCGACACTGATAACTGGTCACTCAAACTGATCACTAATTACTGCGTCGTTGTTGTGATCGCACTATTGTCGATCACTGTTGTAACCACGCTACTCCCCGTCACTACTTCACTGCCCGTCACTACGCCGCTGCCTGTAATCGGCTGCGAACTTTCCGCCGGGGGCAAGCCCTCCGGCGTCCAGGTGGGTGTCGCTTCCGTAACCGGGGTATCCACCGGTATGGGCGTATCGACGGGCAACGGTGTATCCACTGGCACAACCGGCGCTGTGGTTGGTGGATCCGCCGGGATAGGCGTAAAGAGTGCCGGGTCAGGCGTCGGTGTTTCCGTATCGACGGGAACGGGCGTATCTACTGGCACGACAGGTGTTTCGGTGGCCGTGGGCGCTTCTGGCGTCACCGTGGGCGTCTCGAACGGGGTTTCCGTTGGTGCACTTGGCCCAACGTAAAGCCGAATGCGGCGCTCGAATTGGTTACCGGTCGTGTCGCGCACCAGCAGGAGCAGGGTGTGCGGACCCTCGCCCAGGCCCGTGGTATCCCACTGGCCCAAGACACCATTGATCACCGGTGCGCTGGAAGGTCCACTGAACGGTTCGCTAAAGGCGCCCGGCTCATGGCTGATGCCGTAACGGAGCTCATAATTGGCAAAATTGGCCGCCGTGGCGCTACCATAAATGGTCACGACGCCGCTAACAGTCTCATCGGTAATCGGTTGGCCGATGAAGAGCGTGGCGCTGCCGGGCACGGCAATCGTGCCATCGCTTGGCGGCTGGGGAATGCCATGCTCCTCGGCCCAACGGCGGTACTGTTCTGGATAGATCTTGAAGACTCTTTCTTCGCCATTGCCCAGCCGCACTTTTTGATAGAGATCGCGTTCTTTAGGCAGCGGCGGGCGGTCTTCGGCAAACCAGCGCATGCGCTTCTCTGGGCAAGCTTCGCTGGGCAACGTCCCAGTGTCGGCACAAACCTCAAATTGACGCACGCCAGGCGGCGGTGTAAATTCCATTGGTGGTGCTTGCAAAATCGCATGCGCCGTACGCATAAACTCGTTCCAGATCGGCGCCGCACCGGTGATGCCAGAGATATTAATCATTTCTGAATTATCGGCATTGCCTACCCAAACCCCCGTCACCAATTGCGGGGTATAGCCCAAGGTGAGCACATCTCGAAAATCGTTGGTCGTGCCGGTCTTGGCCGCCGCCGGGCGGTCCAGCCGCAGCAGCGAATTGGGCCCAAAGGCAATCGAGCGCGCATCATTGTCGCTCAGGATATCGGTGATCAAGAAGGCATCGACCGGATTCACCACTTGTTGGCCTAGCCCACCGCCTGGTTGACAAGGTCGCTCTGTGCCCAGTTCGCAAACAACCTCACCGTTGATATCGGTAATTTTCATAATCGAGATAGGCGGCATGCGTACCCCATCATTGGCCAACACCGCAAAGGCGCCTGTCATCTCCAACAGGGGGATTTCGCCGGCGCCAAGTGACAAACTCAAGCCGTAGTCTGGACGCGTCAGGGTCGTAATGCCGAGCCGCTGGGCGGTGGGTAAAAAGTTGGCAATGCCCACCGCCTGCATCGTGCGCACTGCCGGTATATTCAAACTGTTGGCCAAGGCTGTGCGCACAGTGACCAAGCCACGCTCGCGGTTATCGTAGTTTGTCGGCACATACGGTGGGTTGGCGCCATCGGGAAAGGCTTCGACAATGTCGGCAACCAACGTGCCCTGCGTCCAGCGTTCTTGGATCGGGCGATTCGGTTGCTCGAAGGCCGAGAGGTAGACGAGTGGCTTGATCGTGCTGCCGGGCTGGCGCGGGGCCAGCGCCATATTCACCTGCCCGTCGATCTCTACATTATCAAAATCGGCGCTGCCAACCAGGGCCAAAATCTCGCCCGTTTCTGGCCGAATGGCGACCAGCGCCCCATTCGAAACATTGTGTTGGGGGAGGGCGGCCACTTGGTCGTGTACAATGCGTTCGGCTTCCGTTTGCAGTTGCGAGTCCAGTGTGGTGGTGACCGTATACCCACTTTGAATGACGCTTGCCGTAAACAATTCCTCTAGCTGTTGGCGGACAAAGAGCGTAAAATGGGGTGCTTCAATATCGAAATTTAATGGCACAAATTGCAGATTTTCTTGCCAGGCTGCATCCGCCTCGGCCTGGGAAATATGGCCGGCTTTTACCATCAATCCCAGAACAATACCCTGGCGTTTCTTGGCACGATCGGGCTGAGTATAGGGATCGTAATAGGCCGGGGCTTGGGGCAGCCCGGCTAGGAAGGCAGCTTCGCCCAGCGTCAACGTGCGCACATCCTTGCCAAGATAGGTTTTGGCGGCCGTACTGATACCAAAGGCAAAGTTGCCATAGTAGAGTTCATTCAGGTAAATCTCTAGGATCTCTTCTTTCTCATAGAGGCGACTAACCTCAGTCGAGAGAATCGCTTCCTTGATCTTGCGCGAAATCGTCTGCTCGGGCGTAAGAAATTTCATCTTAACCAATTGCTGCGGAATCGTCGAGCCGCCAGAGACAAAGTCACCCTCTTGGGTGGCATAATAGACGGCGCGCGCCAACGCAATCGGGTCGACGCCACCGTGATCGTAAAAGTTGGCATCTTCGGTGTCGATGGTCGCCTGTTGGGCATAGAGTGGAATGTCGGCCAATGCCACCTTTTCGTGGCGACCTTTATCAATATCAAACGCTTCATTGAGCAGCTTGCCGTGGCGATCGACAATTTTAAGGCTACTTTGGAAGGGTGTGATCTTTTCCGCCAGTTCATCCGGCTGTGGCAGGGCATTGGCAATGATTGCATAGCCGATCAGTGCTCCGCTCATGGCAAAGGTCACCGCGGCGACAAAGGCCAATACACCCGTTATCACACCACGCCAGAACGTATTCCCGGTTTGAGGGGGTCTTCTGCGAATTTGCTGTCTTGGTTTTAGTTCGTACATGCTGATTCCAAACGTTTTGTATGTTCTAAGAGGAGGCTCAAGCGATTGCGCCGCGGATAAAATCATATGGGTGTGTTTCATCTGAGTTGAACGAGGAGGGAGCATTCTCTAATGCGACCAGAGCAGCGTTAGAGAACGCTGCCTCCTCAACCCAAATGAATCACACCCAAATCATATTCGCTAATCATCCTCGCCTCACTATAACGATTTCTGTGCTACTATCCTACATACGCACAGGCGGATTATTGTACCATGCCCGCCGCTTTGCCCCGGTTTATCGTTGACGTTAATGATCAACTTGGTGGGTGATTAGAGTAAAATCAAGCTACGGTTCCGGTGAATGCCTTCACCGTCTGCTACCAGAAGCTGCATTAAAACGCATTGCCCACCTTAATTTCAGGGTAGACGATAACCTGGCTTCAGCAGGTTTTGTATAGCCGACACCGGTTTCAACCTGTGGGCGGCGGCAAAAATGCTTCCTTATCTCACTTAAGACGTTGGTCGGTAGCAATTGGTTTCGATTGCTGCAAGCCTTGGCAGAAATAAAGCGGCCAGCTACTTTCTTTAAGTAGCTGGCCGCTTTATTTCCGTACGAAGGTGGAGCTACAGGTGGCAGGTGAACCTAGGTTACGCCATCTCCCTGCGCTGCGTTTTTATTGTCCAATCAGCAAAAACTCTGCTGACACCCAACCACCGTTGGGGTTATCGGTTGGGGTCTGCTCGGCGCCGGCCAGCAGGAACCAGAGACCATCCGCGCTGCTGTCCAAAACGCGATAGCTTTCGCCGTCGTAGACATAGCCAACAATTTCTGCATCAACATTGGGTTCGCTGCGCACGCGCAAGCGGATACCGTCGGTGCTCACCAGCGCATAGCCGGGTGCCGGCGTCGTAGCGGTAGTCGTGCCAGTTGCAGTCACATCCGTTGTGGCGGTGACTGTGGCAGTGGTCGTGATATCGGTTGTAACCGGCGCACTCTCTGGCGTTGTAATCACATCAGTCGCCGTAACTGCGTCTGTTGCCGTAACTGTCTCTGTGACAGGAGCGCTGTCTGTCGTTGTCGTAACAACAGGGGTCGCAACAGGGGTCGTATCTGTGGTTACCGTTGTGCTGGTTGGTACCTCTGTAATCACCGCATCGGTGATTGCGCCTTGGAGCGTGACAAGATTGGCCGATACCCAGCCATTGCCATTCACTGCCGCGGGAATTTCCAATTGCACCCATAGCCCATCCGAGCTGAGGCCGATCACATTGTAGATTTCGCCTTCATTAATCCCGGCCACGACTTCGGCTGTTTCGTTCGGTTCCGCACGCACGCGCAAGGATCGAGTGCTGACGGTGGCGGTGGCCACCGATGTCTCCGCGACAGCCGGGGCTACCTCGGTGGGGGCGACGGTTGCCTCTTCCTCCGCGACTGGGGTTGCCGTTGTTGGTGTAGTCGCGCCGGCTGGGCTCGGGATCACGCAGCCGCCTAGCATCAGCGCCAGGAGCAGCCCGAGGGGAAGTGCAAAAAAGATTTGTTTCTGTTTCATGGTGACTCCTCATTTGTTTTACTGTGTTGAATTTTACGTTGTCTCATTTTGGGATCGCTGGCAAAATTACCAGCGCCAAATTGTCCAATTCTCGTGGATGGTGGCTGCAAACGCATGCCATTATGGCACGCGTTTCGATAGTTCAGCAAATCTGCTTACGAATTGATCTTGTCGCCCCTTTTGTACTGATGAATGAGTAGAAAATGTAAGACCTCTTATCTAAATCTGGCTTTCCACACGGTGGTATGGGGTATTAGCGGACCAGTTCCACCTGCCAACGCCCCACTTCGGCCAGACTTTCCGCGTCATACACAATAACTTGCACTTGAATTGGTTGCACTGGCTGCCGCTGATCCAGCGCTGGTAGCCGTAAGCGCTGCACATCCCGGATCAACTCTCCCGTTACCCAATGGGGCGTCTTTGCTAATTGGAGCAAGGGAAAGCGATCTTCCTTGACTTCAGCGCCATTCGGCCACACCAGGGCTCTTCCATCGCCTTGTTGCAGGCGTAAAGAGAGCTTCAACGTCTGTGTAAGTGGTTGCAGCGGCCGCCAATAAAATGCGATCTGGAGCGTTGGTCCGCCTGCCTCTGCCAGCAGATCCAGATCGTAGCCTTCCAGTTTCAGTGCGCCATCGGCCAGGCTCACGTCCACGCGGTGTTGGGGCATGCCAACCTGTGCTCGGCCCCGCGGCCAGACGCGTACCAGTGGTCCTTCGCCACTAAAACTATAACGATCTTCAATGCCATTGAGTTCACGGGTCAGGTAGGTTGGCACGCCAGCGGCAATTGCCGCTGCGATCGCCGCTTGACGTAGCGTCGGGTCATCCGCAACCACTGCGTTAGCCTGTGCACCAAACCCTTCGGCAACTTGCATATATTTGAGCGCTGTCGCTTCCCCTTCCAGCCCAATCACGCGACTCTTGGGTGGAAAGTTGACCTTTGCCACGGCTGTGGCATAATCGTGCACATCCCAAACTTGGCTGCGATTTACGATTGCGTCACGCCCACCAGCGCCGACACCCAGCAACAAAACGACCAATCCTTGTATGCTATGCGCGGCCAACGGTTTGGTGCGGAGTAGATGACCAAGCCAGGCGACGCCCGCCGCGATCCAAAACGACAGGCAGAGCAGTGCCGGCAAGACGAAGACTTCGACATCACTGACTTGATAATTAATCGCAAAAATCAAGTTGGTGAGTAACACGCCGAGGATACAAAACCAGGGCATTGCTCTATTTCTGGGCCGCAAGCAGATGGCAATTAAGCCGAATAAAGCCAGACCCAAGCCAAGTTCGCCCACCTGACTTTGAAAAAGACGAACCCAATCGGCTGGCGTATAGTGATGGGCCAATGCATTATCTTGCAGAAAGGTGCGCGTATAACCTTGTGCCAAGACATGCTGCCAAAATCCTGACCATGTATTGACATAACTGCCATGCAAATCGGTTATCCCTTGCGCCGCACGCACTGGGATAAAAAGATAGAGCAATAATGGGACAAACAAAGCCGCCAGCCAACCCGGCCAGGCCCTCTGTGGACGCCACAAACCAGGCACTGCCCAGAGCAAATAAAGGGCCAATGCCGGTAGCACCAAAACTGTCGTGCGGTGGTGGGCTAGGGCCAGCCCGCTCAGTATGCAGAGCAGGGTGATGCGCTTATAGTTCGATCGACGCATGGTGGCGTCTTGGTCGCCACTTTCTGATGGCTGGATGCTTAGGGTAACGGTTAACAGGGCGACGACGAAAAGGCCATGGAGAGTGTAGACCTCGGCCACGGTCGCCTGTGACCACCAGACTGAACCCAGCCCAAATGCAATCGTCGCCGCCAGCCCAGGCCAGATTACAGATTTATCCACCATCGCCCCGGCCCAACTGCGGGTGGTTAATTGCACAGCTAAGTGGTAGATGAGGGCCAGGGTTATGGCCGCGGTTAGGGCGCTGAACAGATTCATGCGCCAGGCCCAGTTGCCAAAAGGGAAGATGATCCGGCTCCACAAACCGCCCAGCAACACATAGAGCGGATAGCCGGTGGGGTGCGCAATGCCAAAGGTCGGCCCAACTACCTGGAATTCTAGGCTATCGTCGAATAACTCGACAATGCTAGGCGCCGCTGTGGTCGCGTAGAGCAACAAAAAAATTGCCCCGATTAGCCAGGGCAATAATCGTCGATCTAAGATCTGTTGCATCCAGAATCGCTGGGTCCCGCGCCGGGGCGTAGTCAGATCGGGTTTTCGGATCGGTTCTAAGCGAGCAATGTTCAACGTGTTTCCTGTCTGGTTCGCCATGCTAAGCTGAAATTATAGTTTATCACAAATTTGGATCTGGCGTTGAATTTGGTATGATAGAGTCGTTCACAATATGATTAACTAGAAGGCAAGCCTTCTATGCCAATAGATAAGCGAGTATTAGACTATGATCCGTCTCCATAACGAATGCCAAATTGACCCTCTTGCCCGACTAAACCTATGCCAACGCATCATTAAGCCGTTGGTTGCTTATACGTCGCAATCGCGTCACCTAGCCTCTGATCGCCGGGCGGCCGGGCGCTGTTTAAAACCAACCTATCTGCGTGTTAATCATGCCGCGTGCTTGTCGGGGCATGGCAGCCAACCACCACCAAGGGTACGAGATCATTTATGATTGCAATGCATTGTTTCCGCTCCCTGCTGTTCGAGCATTGGCGCACCCGACGCCGTTTTGACTGGCGATTGTTAAACAGTGACGTTTTTACCTTCTCCAAAAACGGTCCTGAACGGCAGAGTACAAACCTATTCCGGCCATACGCCATCTTTCTCGCTCTCCTTGCTGTGATCTTGCTCACAGGAGTGTTATGGCCTATCCACACCTTTGCCCAAGATCCCGGCCCAACTGAAAAGCTGATCACCAGTGGCTCACTCGCTGTGCCTACCTTTTGGTATGTATTGGCGGCGGCGATTGCCCTACTGGTGCCCGCCGGTTTTGTGTTGATCGGGGTTGCTGGTTTAGAGCCGCAACGGGCCTGGGATGCTGCATTGGGTGGCATGGGCGCATTGGGGCTGGCGGCCTTTGGCTACTGGGCGATCGGCTTTGCCCTGCAATTTGGCGGCGTTGGCCTGGTCTATACACTGCCGGAATTAAAGCACCTGGTGTGGGAATGGAGCCCCCTGGCTAACGATTGGGGCGTTGGTTGGGGCGTAGCTGGTCTGAGTGGTTGGTTTTTGTCCGGCCCAGATGTTACTGGGTTGGCTTATGCGCTCTTTCTGGCCCATTTGCCCTGGGTGATCACGGCGGCGGTCTTGCCGGTGATGGCGCTGCGTGGGCGCGCACCGACAACCGCCACTCTGTTGCTCTCTTTGCTGATTGGTGGCGTGCTCTATCCCCTGAGTGGGAATTGGGTGCAAGGTGGCGGCTGGTTGAGTGCGCTCGGGCGTAACCTGGGCTTAGGCCATGGCTTGGTCGATTTTGGTGGCGCCGGCACCGTCCATCTGGCGGCAGCGGGATTTGTCCTGGCTGCCTTGGTCGTCTGGGCACCACGCCGGCCGCGTTACTCGCTGGCGGCAGCCGAATTGCCCCCCGTCTATCTGCCACTTTTGACCGTAGTCGGCAGCTTGCTGGTGTTGGCCGGTTCTTTGGGCTGGATTTGGGCCAATCCGTTGCAAGTCAGCCTGCTCAGTGATCTGGCCCTGATGCGTGGCAGCGTCAATATAATTTTGTGTGCCGGGGGCGGTCTGCTGGTGCCACTTGTCTACACCTGGTTTGTCACCAGCCGCAGTGACGCCATGATGAGTACACGGGGGCTGGTGGCCGGGGTTGTGGCGGGGTTGGCAGCGGGACCCTTTATCCAACCGGGCATCGCCTTTACGATTGGACTACTCGCCGGCGCCACAGTGCCTTTTGTTACTTTTGTCCTCGATCATGTATTACGGTTAGACGACGCGACCGGGGTGATCACGGCTAGCGGTGTGCCTGCTATGCTGGGTTTATTCTTGGTGGGTCTTTTTGCCGATGGGGTGGCCGGCAGCGGTTGGCAGGTGACGGGCGCCGATCAATATTTGGGCGTGGCCGGACAAGGCGTGTCGGGTTTATTCGTGGCCAGCGGTTTTCAGGTGGATTTTCCAGGCCAGTTACAGGCGCAAATGGCCGGCATTTTGACGCTGGGCTTGTGGGGCTTTTTAACCGGCATTCTCTTTTGTGCGCCTTTGGGTCTCTTTTTCCATGGCTTGCAGCGCAGTGAAAACTTACCTCAAAGTGCTACCCCGCCGCTTCAAGAACCAGAAGGGTTCGATTTTGATCAGTTAGAAGATACATGGTTGCCGCCGTTTCAGACCAGTGAGCCGCAAGAACGGCTTCCACAAAGACGCTCCGACTATCCGTCCCCTTGATTGGATTTACATTTCGAGCCAGGACTGTTCTGAAGCCATTTGTTAGTGAATTTTCTCATTCTATAAAAGTAGGGCCAGAATCCAAAAGTGGGGAATTCTGGCCCTACTTTTGATTGGTTAGCGTACTGTGGGCCAGCGGCGTATAGTGCGCGCCCTCGGGTCTTAATTCACTTTGCATATAGGTGATTTGGTTCACGATAAAGGGCGCAATCTTCGCCAATTCGATGCCTGTTGCAACAGTGCTTTCTGGCTGGAAATTTTTTAAAGCCACCCCTGTGTGACGCAGCCTCGCCCGATCTGTGTTGCGCCCGGCGCGTCCAAACGTAATATGCGGCGCAAATGCACGCGACTCGGCAGGGAAGCCCGCCTGCTGGGCAATGCCCTCCGTCTGCACTTGTAATTGTTGTAAGGCTTGCAAATCCCCATCCATAGCCAACCAAACGACATTGGGTTCCCGCCAATGGGGAAAGCAGCCCAGATCAGTTATGAACAAGGAAAATGGAGCAAACTGCGTGACAAGTTCGTGCAACCGCTGCGTAATAAGCTTCTGCTGCTCTGGGTTGGTCTCGCCCAGAAAGCGCAAAGTTAGGTGGATTTTTTCCACCGGCGTCCAACGTATACAACCATCTGCTTGTGCGCTGCGCAGGTAGCTTTGTAATTGCTGTTGGATTTGCTGCACCTGATCCCGAACGGACCTTGGTAATTCGATGGCGAGGAAGGTTCGCATGGTAGAATTTAGGGAAGTGGCACAGCAACCAATTTACTGACTGTCTGTGCCACTCCCCTTACTAATTACTGTTTAAGACAACCGGCGTTGAGTCCGATAACGATCACCTTTGCTGCGCGAGCGCATGTAGAGCAGGCTGGTCAATAAGCCTAAAATACCCAATCCGCTCGCACCAAAGAAGGTAAAACAGAGAAAGAGAAGTGCTACATTTTGTGTGCTTGGTTGAACCATGCTCGCTAGGTTGAAATTAGGCTGTGCTGTGACCGTGGCCAGTGGTGTCAGCGTCGGCGCCAATGTAATGGCGGCCAGTGTCGGCGTGGCGGTAACAACCAAATAATCGGGCGCCGGCGTTGTAGCCGCTTGGGCTAAGGGATCACTACTATTAACCCCGGCAACGCCGCCGCTGTTATTAGTGGCTGCACCACTCGTCTGCGTGACAGTTGCCGTTACCGTGGCCGTAATCGTGAACGTCGTGGAAGGAATGATCTGGGTTGGTGATGGCGTCGGTAATGGACTAATGCCAAAGACAGTGGGTGTGGGTGTAAATTGTGGCTGCGTGATCACACCCGACGGGGCCACTGTGACAAATTCTGGCGTTGGCGTAAAGAAGACCGGCACCGGTGTTAGTGTGGCATTGCCAGTGAAGATCGTCGTACCCGTTAACAAATTGGTGCTCGTAATCGTTGTCGCCAGCGGCAGTGCACCCACAACGGTCGGTGTCGGTGTGATGCCCAACCCATAGCCACAGCGGTCGAAGACTTCGCCCGGCTCATCACCGGTCGTCACCTCGCGCAGCCGGAAGCAGTAGCTTACCCCTGGCGTCAGGCCCTGGTCGATCAAAAAGTAGTAGCTGGCGCCCTGCGTTGGACTACCTTGCGCGGGACGGATGCCAATCGTATGATATTGGCTTTCCGGTTCGTCGGCCATTTTGCAAAGGATATCAAACCGGGCTAAATCATACTCGGCGCCAGTGGTCCAACTGAGTAAAATGTCGTCGGCTGTAGAAACGACAGTATAGTCCATCAATTCTACCGCTGCCAGCACTGGCCTGATGCTCAAGGTTAGCACAATGCCGGCCAGCAACAGTAAGACGAACCCATTGATAAGCTGGCGGACCCGATTTGTGGTCAGCTTAGATTGATTTAGTTTAAATGTCTGGCCAACTTGCTCGGTTGAATCTTTCACAACACTATTCCTACTGCTACGGACGCGAGATCTTCGTTGGCAGACCCATGGTGCACGGGCGCCGTTTGTTACTATACCACGCAATCTAGACCAATTCTATAAGGTCTTCGGCGTATTTTGGCGATCTTTTACCCATTTAGCAAATATTTTATATCCTCGGTTAAATCTGTGGCGGATACGTCGAACGGAAACGTGAGCCGCCACTTGCCTTGCGGATCGATTACATAAATGGAGCCGGTGTGATCGATAAAGTAGCTATCGTTATTGGGATCCCCGTCAATGTCGTTCTTTTCGGCATAGACGCCGTAAGCCTTCTTGACCGCGCCTAACTCCGCTTCGGGAATATAGACGCCATAGAAGTCGGGGTTGAACGCCTGAACATAGGTTGCCAGTTGATCGGGCGTGTCGCGTTCTGGGTCGGTCGCAATGAAGACAAAAGCCACCTTGTCCGCTTGTTCGCCCAGTTGTTTATACACGGCGTTCAGATTGGCCAACGTCATCGGGCAGACGTCGGGGCAATGGGTGTAGCCAAAAAAGGCAACCACCACCTTGCCTTGTTGTTCGCTGAGGTGAAACGTCTCTCCCGTCCAATTTGTTCCGGTTATCTGTGCTGCCGGCGGTGGGTCAGTCAAGGCTGTGCCATGAAATTCATAAGCCTTGCTACAACCGGTTAGTAAAATTAGCGCGACGACGATTAAACTCACCCAGGTGTATTTAGTATGCAGCTTATTCATTATTTTCTGTGCTCATCTATAAAATGGGGAGGGAGGCAGGTAGATAGGTAAACAAGTAGACAGGTTTTCTAACCTACCTGCCTCCCTTCCCCTACTCCTCTGCTTCAACTTCTTCCACAAAACTAGCCAGTAATTCACGAATTTCTTGCGCGCAAGCTCCATTCAAGCCGCTGTTATACCAGACGCGCATCTCATGC
>JBBRVA010000020.1:0-22149 GCA_038247295.1 Caldilineales bacterium
CACACTTGACCTGGCTGGTGCGCTCTTTCAGGGTGAAGTAATAATGCCCCGACCCCGACAGGCTGACGTTCGACATCTCGCCGCCCACCCAGATATCATCCAGCCCGGCGTCTGTCTCCAGCAGTTCTTTTAGATAGCTGACCACCCCTGTACTGGGCAGAAAATTATTAAACGGATCTTCAGCCGTGATCCGGCATTCAATCGCCCATCCTTTGGGGACAATATCTTCCTGACGGTAGCGCATCCGACGGCCAGCGGCAATCGCAATTTGTTCTTTGACAATATCGACACCGGTCACCATTTCGGTTACCGGGTGCTCAACTTGAAGCCGGGTGTTCATCTCGAGGAAATAGTATTTATTCTCCTTGTTGTCAAAGAGAAATTCGATGGTGCCGGCATTTGTATAATTAACCGCCTCGGCCGCGGCAATAGCCACTTTACCCATCTCTTGGCGCAGAGCCTCGCTGATCGCAACACTAGGCGCCTCTTCGATCAACTTTTGGTGGCGGCGTTGAATACTACATTCACGCTCCCCCAGGTGGATGGTGTTGCCATGACTGTCGGCCAATATCTGAATTTCGATGTGGCGGGCATTCGCAATTAGCTTTTCCAGGTAAACTTCATCATTACCAAAGGCGCCCAGAGCTTCGCGGCGGGCAGCCCCGAGCGAACTCTCAAAATCGGCGGGCGTTTGTACAGCCCGCATCCCTTTGCCACCACCACCGGCACTGGCTTTGATCATCAACGGAAAGCCAATCTGATGCGCAACGGCCAACAAGTCGCTATCGTGCAGCCCTTTTTCTGAACCGGGAACCAGCGGAACACCACGAGCGGCGACAGTCGTACGCGCCGTCTGTTTATCACCCATCTTTTCGATGGCGTCGGGGCTAGGGCCGATAAAAGTGATGCCGGCATCACCGCACGCGGCGGCAAAGGCAGCATTCTCGGAAAGAAAGCCATAGCCAGGATGGATAGCATCAGCACCGGCTTTGCGGGCGGCATCGATAATTTTGTCGATACACAAATAGCTTTCACGACTGGGGGAAGGGCCAATGTAATAGGCTTCATTGGCGTAACGTACATGGAGAGAGGTACGGTCAGCATCCGAAAAAACAGCTACAGCGGGAATGCCACGTTCTTCGCAGGCGCGGATGACACGGACAGCAATTTCACCACGATTAGC
Organism: Caldilineales bacterium; assembly: GCA_038247295.1. Lineage (GTDB taxonomy): Bacteria > Chloroflexota > Anaerolineae > Caldilineales > Caldilineaceae > JAPLGZ01. Next base: position 1,184 of record JBBRVA010000020.1, read on the forward strand.
AATGAGGACTTTTTTGAACACGGAGATCTCCGGTAGGTGGTAAATGGCAAATAGTAATTGATAGGCCGGGGCGCTTCGGCATCAATTTACCAACTTACCATTTACTCAATATTAAATTCGTAGATTGTGGATGTGTGCAGTAACCAGCACTCGATCATATAAATAAGGGGCCGACGGTAATTCCTCCGTCGTACGCCATTCGCCAAAGACGGCATCACCGGGGGTAAGCACCAAACGGCGAAAACGCCAGATGGTAACGCCAATTGGTTTACCAATCGCCGTATTGAACTCTTCCTCGACAATCCCTTGCACCTGCGCATAGCCAGTTAGATAACGTGTCTCCCAAGTGCCATAAGGAAGACGACCGTCTGCTTGCGGTGCACAAGTAACACGCAACGGAATATCGCCACACAACACCAATACACTAGCACTTTCGCCATTTTCATCTTTCAAGATGTCGGCTTCTTGAATCTGACCCGTGAAGGCGTAGGTCGCTGGCGCCACTTGGATAAAGCGTGCCGGCAGCGGCTCTTTTTGCACAGTAAACCAGTTATCGGCCGCCGCATCTGGCAACAAAACACCAGCATCTAGGATGATGGTCAATGGTTCACCCTGTTTGAGACCTGGATAACCCATGTGTTCGTGTTGGAGGGCAGGCAGTTCAAATTCGATTTCAGTTGAGGCCATGGTAGTTTCTCTGGATCCTGCGTAATATGTATGTGCGCAACATGAACGACTAAGCTACCCAACGTATACGCATTTACAAGGGCATGTTCCCGTGCTTCTTAGGTGGCAAACTCGCCTGTTTATTCTGAAGCATCTCCAGCGTATTGATCAAGCGCGAACGAGTTTCGTGCGGGGCAATGACGTTGTCGATGAAACCAGCGGCTGCGGCAATGTACGGGTTGGCAAAGCGCTTACGATATTCCTCGACTAGTTCGATTCGTCGCGCAACAGGATCCTCGGACGCGGCCAGTTCACGCCGAAAAATTACGTTGACCGCACCTTCCGGCCCCATCACGGCGATCTCCGCACTGGGCCAGGCCAGGACGAGGTCGGCGCCAAGATGACGTGGGTTCATAACACAATAGGCGCCGCCGTAGGCTTTGCGCACAATGACGGTTACTTTAGGTACGGTGGCTTCAGAAAAAGCGTAAAGCAATTTCGCACCATTGCGGATAATGCCACCATGCTCTTGGGTTAGGCCAGGCATAAAGCCAGGCACATCTTCTAATACAACCAAGGGGATATTAAAAGCATCGCAGAAGCGAACAAAACGAGCGGCCTTTGTGCTCGCTTCGACATCAAGCACACCAGCCAGCACCATAGGCTGCTGAGCCACGATGCCAATCGAGCGGCCCCCTAGCCGAGCAAAACCGACTAGAATGTTCATCGCCCAGTGCTCATGCACTTCTAGAAATTGGCCATCATCGACAATGTGCTTGATGATATCTTTCATGTCATAAGGCCGGTTGGCATTGTCGGGCACCATCGTGTCGAGTACCGTATCCTGGCGCAACGGATCATCCTGCGTCGCCATAAAAGGCGGATCTTCCATATTGTTGCTAGGAATATATTCGAGCAAATTTTGCACCAGAAAGAGCGCATCTTCCTCATTTTCGGCAGCAAAGTGCGCCACGCCAGATTTACTGGCATGGACAGATGCGCCACCCAGATCTTCAAAGGTAACATCTTCGTGTGTCACCGCTTTGATCACATCTGGGCCGGTGACAAACATATGGCTCGTGTCTTTGACCATAATGATGAAGTCGGTCAGCGCGGGGCTATAGACGGCGCCCCCTGCACAGGGTCCCATAATGACACTGATCTGGGGTATAACACCCGATGCCATCACATTCCGGTAAAAGATTTCGGCATAACCGGCCAAACCGTGGACACCCTCTTGGATGCGTGCGCCGCCAGAGTCGTTCAAGCCAATCACCGGCGCGCCATTCTTCATCGCCATATCCATAATCTTGCAGATCTTCATGGCGTGCGTCCAGCTGACAGTACCGCCAAAAACGGTAAAATCTTGTGAATAAACATAAACGAGGCGGCCGTGAATGGTACCATAGCCAGTAACAACGCCATCGCCAGGGATTTTTTCGAGACCAGAATCGGCGCTATTGTGGGTGACAAAGACATCCGTTTCTTTGAAACTGCCTTTGTCTAGCAATAATTCGAGCCGTTCGCGGGCCGTCATGCGGCCTTTGCCATGCTGACGAGCAATCCGCTCTGGCCCACCGCCCAAGCGGGCAGCCGCTTTACGTTCATATAGATCTTGGATTCTTGGATCGTTTGACTGCTCGCTCAAAGAAGGCCTACTTTCCTAATGCGTAATAGGTGCGACCTAACTACAGGGCACCTATTATGTAATCAAAAATTGATAATAACGACTAAATCACCCCAGCCTAATCCTCCTTAACCTGGGAAGGGTAGGGTGGGGTTCGCTTTACAATGGCTAAATTATACCGACGGGTGAGTAAGTTGACCAGAGCGGCCTTTGTTCAGTCGGCTTGCTTGGGGCGTGGCACGTGATGGCTGCTGGCTGAACCAGGTATAAAGCGCGCTCAAGAGCACGGTAACCACAATCGTATGCCACTGCATGATCGCCAACGGAATATAGGTCAGTGGCAGGCTGGGGAACCAGCCAAGACCGTAATCGACAAAATCGCTGAGCGCATACCAGACAAAGCTAACTAAGGCCGCCCGCGCATCTGGCTTGAAATAGGTGAGCAGAAAAATACCCTGTCCCACTAGCGCGATATGGCTCACGGTCATCAAGACGCTCATCGGGTTGAAATCGGGTGCGCCTAACATCAAGGCGGTATTGCGCCAATAGATCGTCCAGGCCGTTACTGTCCAAATGCCATATTTGATCTGGCCAAAGGCAAAAAGGCCAAGCAACCAAGGGGGCGCTTGATGAAAGAAGGCGCCAGCCAATAACAAAGACCAGGACCACACGGCCAGCGTCGCGCTCAATCGTGACCAAGCCACTGGTGCGCCGGGCAAGTAAGTGGAGAGCCAAAGCAGCAACGAGACGCCACCGATGATGAGCAGATAGCGCCGGGTGCGCGCTTGGGCTTGTGGCGACCAGAATTTGTGCGCCGTTACCATTAGCAACCCCAGGCCGCCCAACAAACCGGCCAACGGGCAGTCTGGAATGAAAGGCCAAGTCCAGATCGGGGCCGGCATGAAAGGGTTTGCCATTACATCGCCATACCAAAAGAGGAGGCCAGCGAAATAGGCAAAGACATCGGTGGCTAGAATTAAAATAAAAAGTGGGGGCAGAGCCACCAAAACATGAATCCGAGATATTTGATCAGATAGCCATTTCATCAGAGGACCTCGTTAATGGTTAAAAGTTAATGTTAATGTCAATGCTCAATGGTTAACCTACGGCTGTTCCGTGAGCCAGGGTTTCATTCAAGATTAGCCATTAACCGTTATTACGAATCTAGCACGCGAATGGGCACACCGCCCATTTTGGCGCCTGGCGACACATCTTTGTTGACCAGGCTCATCGCACTGATCATAGCACCGTCACCAATTACCACACCGGGGAGGATGGTGCAGTTGGCCCCGATAGTGACATTCCGACCAATGACAACGGGACCGGTACGCCACTCTGTCAAGAGATACTCATGGGCCAGAATGGTGGTATTATAGCCGATGATGCAATTATCCCCTACCTGAATTAATTCTGGAAAAAATAAATCTGGGGTTACTTGCCAAGCAAAACTAGCATGCTGACCTACCCGCATCCCAATCGCACGATAGAGCCCACGCTTCAAAGCCAGGCTGGGCGAGTGACGCGCCAGCAAGATAAAGAGACCATTGCGCAGCACTTTGAGCGGTGCGACCGTCTGATGCCACAGCACAAGGCTGTTGCGGGCATCCGGCGCCTGGGTAATGGTCAGCCGATCACGACGATGGATAGGGGCGGGTTGGGATAGGTTCATGGTAGGGTGACCGGTAAATGATAAGCAGTAGGTGGTAATTTGCAATTATAGTGGGGTCGCCACAATTCTTTACTTACACTTTACCAATTACTACTTATGCCTTATCAATTTCAATGAGAATTTTTCCAAACTGTTCATTCGCCATCATCCGTTCCATAGCCGGACGGAAGTTGGTCATAGGATGGACTGAATCAACAATCGGGTCAAGCTGGCCGGCAAAAATGAGCTGCATGACACGCAAGTAATCGTCTTGTGACCCCATGGTGCTGCCAATGATACTCAAATGTTTGCCAAACATAAGATTGACAGGCACGACCGCCTCATAGCCAGCGGTGCCACCCACAGTGACGAGACGACCACCAGCGCGTAGGGTGCGCAAACTGCTCGGCCAAGTCGCCTGGCCGACATTGTCAACGACCATATCGATGCCTTGGCGGTTGGTGGCAGCATAGACGGCCTTCGGCCAGTTGGGGTCGACGCTGCGATCGTGCGTCCAGTCAGCCCCCAGATTCTGCGCTAATTGGGCTTTTTCTGCATTGCTGGCAATCACATACACTTTGGCGCCGGCCAGTTTGGCAATCTGGAGCGAGGCTGTATTAACACCACCACCTGCGCCCACGATCAGCACATCCTCACTGGCGCGCAAATTGCCGGCCACCATCAAACTGTGCCAGGCTGTGACATAGACTAGAGAAGCCGCCGCCGCCTTCTGCATCGCATACCCAGCCGGGATTGCGATCAAGTTACGCGCCGGCACTGACACAAATTCGGCACACGCGCCACGGATATTCTCGCCCAGGATATGCCAGTTGACACAACGATTATGTTCGCCGCGTAGGCAGGCGCGACAATGGCCACACCACATCAAAGGGTTAGCCGTGACACGCTGACCGATCGCCCAGCCACTTACGCGCGCGCCGATGGCCGTGATCGTGCCACTGAAATCGCTGCATGGAATGTGTGGAAAAGCTAAATTCAACCCTTTCCAACCCAGGCGCACCCAGTTGTCCAGGCGATTGATCGCGGCGTATTCTACGCGCACCATCACATCTTCTGCGCCCAGGGTGGGCTCGGGTAGATCGTCGCGCAATTCGTAGGCATCCAGGGAAGGGTCGTGTTGACGAAAAGCAATACCGCGCATAGAGACTCCGGCGAATAAGTGATAAGTAACAGGTAATAATGAATTTTTAATGATGCTAATGCATCGATCATCGTCCACTTGATCAAAGAGTCAAGATTAGCGTAGCCGCAAAGGCGCCGGCTAATGTACATAGAGCAAAAAAGAAAAGCGTTACTACGATCAGGCCACAGCTAAAGGCGATATTGCCCATGGCCGCCCGCGAACGGGTAACGGCGGAAAGCATGGCCCCTGTAATACCCAATGCGGCGCACAGGCAGAAAACTGTAGCAGCGACACTCCATTCGATCCGCCAAGTGAAGACGGTGTAGGTAAGATATAAGGCAACAATGCCAGCGGCAATGCCGCTGGCCGCACTCAGAAAAATAATCGGCAGGGATGGCGCGTCTTGACGAGCATCAAACTCCTCGAATGCCATGGGGTCCAGGTCGAGTGGTTCGAATAACACTTCCTCATCTCTGTCATCGCCAAAGTCTTGGGGGGAACCATTACGCGCCAAGGCGGCTCCTCATTTTGATAGCATTTAGTAGCACCCAGATTGTTATGTCTACAGCTTGCGGGTGGGTTTTGGACCAATCAACCACTCAATCTTCAATATCCGCAGGGGCTAGGTCTAATTGGGTCTACGGAGCATAGGTATTGGCGCTTTGTGCGTCAAATCAACCCCATTCTACACGATCGAAGGGGAGAGCACAAGCAAAACAGGGAAATGTTGAGGTGATTTACGCTTTTCGATCATTGGCGCGTGCCTTCGTAAATGCGGTAGCGATCATTTTCCGCTATGACCCGACAGGGGCCTATATAGAATTCGATCAACGGTTGGTATTTGAGGAATTGGTTGGCTACAATCCGCAGTGAACTGCCCTTTTCCAGGTGTTGTGTCGCCGCTTTTAAGAAGGCGGAGACTATCGCATAATCCGTTTTGACGCCGGTATGAAAAGGCGGATTCGAGACGATCTGGGCGTACACGCCTGGGATATTCGAAAAAATATTAGAGGGCGTAATCGCATCAACAGACAAATTGTTAGCAAGCAGCGTGCGACGGGTTGCTTCGAGCGCCAGCGCATTGGCATCGGTCAGTTCAACCTTGCTCGCTGGCCATGTCTGCTTAATCACAGCGCCGATCACGCCGGCGCCGCAGCCAAAGTCGAGCACGTGCGCACCGGTGGCGGAACCGGCATTTGGCACATCCAACGTTTCCAGCAACAATTGCGTTCCTTCATCCAACCGGCCGTGGCTGAAAACACCGGGCAAGCTCACAACGGTAAGTGGTTGGTGGCGCGCTTCTAACGGATAGGCTGTCGCCCAGTCATCCAAGTTGATCGACGGTGCAGCCAGCGCCAGTGTCGCTTGCAAGAGCACACAATGGCGCGCGCTATCAACGCTGCGGGCCGGCCCAATCAATTTTTCTAACACAGCACGCTGCGAGCGAATGCCGGCATCGTTCTCCCCCACCAGGAAGAGCTTGGCACCCGGTTGCAGATTGGCGGCCGTCATGGTCAAAGTTAACTCGATCAGAGCGCGGCTCTTGGGCAGAAAGACAATCGCGACATCATAGGGGCGATCTGGCGCCTGGTAAAGCGGCGCAAAAATCAGATCTTCTGCGTTCAAACTGGCCGCAATATAGGTGTGCTGTAAGGATTGGTGGGGTGCATAGTTGTGATTGAAGCCGACAATCGTAGCGGCGGGCAAGCTCGCCCGCAGCGAAAAAAGAAAGGGATCATCGGGATAGTTGACCACAAGGATGTGCGCGCCCTGGAGGCGATTGATATTGCGCAGCAAAAGTTGGCTGGTATTATGCAAGGGTTTGGGCGGCAAGTTCGTATTCATGCTACTATTATAAAGCGGAAGCTTAATCTATGCACCTTCGTCGGCAGAGGATGAGGTGGATAGGATTGGCTATGGGTGCGTTATCACATTAACGGCGGCTAGCGTCCGTTATAATGGTTGATCGATTTTGTATTTCCATATGCGATACAACGATTTGAAAAATCGTTATACATCATTCAGGGTGCGTTAACACTTTGGATCGAAAAGGAATCCTATGTCTGAACATAAACACACTAACCGCCTGATCCATGAAACGTCGCCCTATTTACGCCAACATGCCCATAACCCAGTCGATTGGTATCCGTGGGGAGAGGAAGCGCTGGCCAAGGCGCGCCGCGAGGACAAGCCGATCTTTCTCAGCATAGGATATTCTGCGTGCCATTGGTGCCACGTGATGGAACGTGAATCTTTTGAAAACGAACCCACGGCGGCGCTGATGAATGAACTCTTTGTCAACATCAAAGTTGATCGTGAAGAGCGACCGGATCTCGATTCGATCTACATGGAAGCTGTGCAGGCGATGACTGGCCAAGGCGGCTGGCCGATGAGCATGTTTCTCACACCGGAGGGCAAACCTTTTTACGGGGGCACCTACTATCCGCCCGAACCGCGCTATGGCATGCCCAGTTTTATCCAGGTGCTGCATTCGGTGGCCAACGCCTACCAAAGCAAGCGCGACCAGATCAATGACCAGGCGCAGCGCTTGACCGACATGTTGCAACGAACGGTCACTTTGAGCGCGCAAGATAGCGATCTGAGCACGGCGATCCTAGATGAGGCGATTCAGCAGCTACTGCAATATTTCGACAGCGAAGAAGGTGGCTTTGGTAGCCAGCCTAAATTCCCGCAACCAATGACGCTCGATTTTGCGATGACGCAACAAGCACGCAAAGGTGACTTGGATGCGCTTTACATGGCCGAATTAACGTTGGAGAAGATGGCACACGGTGGTATCTACGATCAGCTAGGTGGTGGTTTTCATCGCTACAGTGTCGACGCGATCTGGCTGACGCCGCACTTCGAGAAGATGCTTTACGACAACGCCCAGTTGCTGCGCAGTTATCTGCATGCCTGGCTGATCACAGGGCTACCATTGTATCGCCGCATCATCGACGAAACGATTGATTATGTGCTACGCGAGATGACATCGCCGGAGGGTGGCTTTTACAGCACACAAGACGCCGACAGCGAGGGCGAAGAGGGCAAATTCTTCGTCTGGACGCCAACCGAGATCGAGGCCATTCTCGGCAAAGAGGCGGCCACCGTCTTCAACGCCTATTATGGTGTCTCCGCACGCGGCAATTTTGAAGGTAAGAATATTCTGCATGTGGTCACCCCGGTAGAAAATGTGGCGCAACGCTTTCAAATGCCAGTCGAAGCCGTGGAGCGCAGCTTAGCCGCCAGCCGCCGCAAGCTTTTTGACGCACGCGAGCAACGTATCAAACCTGGTCGCGACGAAAAAGTGTTGACCGAATGGAACGGCTTGATGATCCACGCGCTGGCCGAATGTGGCGCAGCACTGCGTCGCGATGATGCCTTACACGCGGCCCAGAATGCGGCTAACTTTATTCTGCAACAGATGAGCCAGCCCGATGGCAAACTCTATCGCAGCTATAAGGATGGCCAGGCGCGGCTCAACGCCTATTTGGAAGATTATGCAGCCTTTGGGATTGCGTTGGTGGCCCTTTACGAAGCCACCTTTGACCTGCGCTGGCTGGGCGAAGCGAGCCGGCTTACCCGCTTGTTGATTGCTCAGTTTGGCGATGATCAGAATAGTGGCTTTTACCAGACAGGACTTGACCATGAACAACTGGTGGTGCGACGCAAGGACTTTATCGACAATGCGATTCCCAGTGGTAATTCACTGACGGCAGAGCTGTTGCTCAAGTTAGCGGTGTTGACCGGCAATGAGGATTATCGCCGCCAGGCCAGGCTGATCTGCTTGGTGATGAAAGAGTCGATGGCGCGCCAGCCAACTGGCTTTGGCCGGTTGCTCTGTGCGCTCAACCACCTGCTCGTCCCCAGCCAGGAGATCGCCATCGTCGGTGATCCAGAAGGTGCGGACACAGCGGCGCTGTTACAGGTAGTGCGCAGTCGCTATCTTCCCACGAGCGTGTTGGCCTTGAAGCGCCCTGGAGAAGAGAGTATGCTACCACTGTTAGAGGGTCGCGATCTGGTCAATGGCCAAGCGGCGGCCTATGTGTGTGAAAATTATGCCTGCAAGTTACCAGTCACCGATGTACAGGCATTGGCGGGGCTGCTGGATAGGCTTACTGACTGAGGGAAAATCTAACGTAAAGGCACCCACCCTAACCGTTCGCGCCCGGTGGGCACCCGGCTCACCGGGCGCGAACGGGAGGGTTAGGGTCACTGCCACTAAGGTAAGAAACGTGGCAAGTCGTAGGTGCGGTTTGTAACCGCACGTCTCCGTTCAACCCAGACCCTGCGGTTACAAACCGCACCTACGAAATTCCTGAACGTAATGGTAGTGAGGGTTAGGGTGGGGTGACTTATTACTCACTTTGGTTCAAATTAGTGGGTGAATTCAAGCCACTATCGATTACCTGGCGATATACTTTCATCCGTGAGAAGCGTAGGGCACGCTTATGACCGAGCAACCGCTTCAGATTTTCGGTTTGCCATTGAAGATAAAATTCTAGTAACAGGTAGCGCCGCAGCACCTCGGCCCAATTCTGGCCAAAATACTTGGCATAGTAACGCACCTTGCTGGTATTGAAATGGATGTGGCGTGCCGCGACCACTTGTTCGCTGCTACGGCCTTCGTAATGTACAATCACTGCCTGCGGTACGTAAACCACACGCCAACCGGCCTGCTTGATCCGCCGACACAAATCCAATTCCTCGCTGTACATAAAGAAGCCTTGATCAAAAGGTCCTTCATAAATGGGCATCCGCACGGCTTCTAACACACTGCGCCGCGCCAACATGGCGGCGCCGACCACCCAATCGACGTCCTGCTGAAAATCTGCTGGCCAGCCGGCCATGTGCAAGCGCCGCGACCAAGGGTTGTTGGGCCACCATTGGCCCAGCCAGGTGCTTTCAAAAAAACCAGTTAATCGGGTGGGAAAACGCCGACGGCTGCGCTGCACACTGTTGTCTGCATAGCGCAACTGCGGGCCAACCAAACCGGCCCGTTCTTCGCGCGCGATCGCTGTAAAAAGTTGCGCTAAACTGCCATCCAATAGCTCTGTATCGGGGTTGAGGAAAAAGACGAAGCGGCCACGGCTCAGTGCATACCCGCGATTATTGCCAGCCGTAAAACCCAGGTTACTCGCATTGGCAATCACACGCACCCAGGGGAAAAGCGCAGCAACCAAATCCGGTGTGGCATCATTGCTGGCATTATCGACGACAATCAATTCAAGTGTCTGCTGTTTGCCATTCGCCTCAAAATAACGCAATTGAGCCATATCATCCGGAGCAGGACGGCTATTCTGTTCAATCGAGCGGATGCAGGCGCGCAGTAGGTTCCAAACGTTCCAACTGACAATAATGATCGATAGATCGGGCTGCAAGTTCGGCATTAGTAACCTATATTCGGCACTTACTATTCTGTCCACAGGCTACACAGATGATGGCAAGTTTGCTGTTAAAACCTGCGTTTCGCTATCTAATCTGTAGACTAATGAATGTTTCGGTACCAGATTAGTAGGTACGGTGGACGACAAAGTCACAGAGGCCTAACATCGATTGTTTATAGGCGTTATCGGGCAAAGTGGCTAGGTTATCCTGCGCACGCCCTAAGAAGGCACGCGCTTCTTGGCGGGCCGACTCAATCGCATCGCTGGCGCAAACCGCCGCGACCAACTGCACTACTGTTTGCAACCAAATGTCTGGCTCCCCATTTTCTGCCTGATTATGCTTTTCCTCTAACATCGCAACCAAACCATCCGGATCAGGATGCTGGCGCAGATAGTAAAAGAAGGGCAACGTCAACGTGCCCTGGCGCAGATCGCTGCCGGCTGGTTTACCCAATGTCGCTTCGTCACCGGTAAAATCAAGAATGTCGTCCACAATCTGAAAGGCCATGCCAAAATTATAACCATAGTCGCGCAGTTGATTGATCTCGTCATCCGACAGCCCAGAGAGAATTGCCGCGCCTTCGGTGGCTGCGCAGAAGATGCTGGCCGTCTTGGCATAGATGCGCTGGTAATAAGCGCTTTTTTCTTGGTGATAATTATGGCGGTCAAGCAATTGGCGCAATTCACCATCGACCAGAATTTTTAGGGTCTCGCTAAAGGTGCGGATCACACGCATATTTTGCGTTTCGGCCGAGAAGGTGGCCGCGCTACCGACCATATAGGTACCCGCCAGCACAGTCGAACCGCCAGACCAACTGGCATTCAAGGTCGGCGCACCACGGCGCAACAGAGAGCCGTCGATCACGTCATCGTGGACTAGTGTTGCGGTGTGCAGCATCTCTACCGAAGAAGCAAGCGCAATCACGCCATCGTAGGCGGGTGTACCTTGGAGCGAGCCGTTAAATTCCGCCGCCAGCAGCGCCAGGGCAGGACGCAAACGTTTGCCACCGCTGCCGATCAGATCCAGAAAAGCACCAGCTAAAGGGGCAAAGATCGCCGAATCAACGGCCTTCATCTTGGTCTCCACGCGTTGCAAACCCATCCGCACCGGCTCTAATAACTTGCCGACATCGACAGGCAGTGTGCGCGCCGACGCCCGCTCTGGCCCTGTGATCACGGTGGGACGGCGCTCGCTCATTTCACGCATGGCGGAAGTCTGCGCTAAGGGCATGAGGTTGGTCAACAAGCTGATTCTCCAATCCAAAAAAACGCAAAGCCACGGTCGAAGTCTGCTCGGCCACCGCGGCCGGCGTCAAGCCACAAAGCTCGGCGATTGCTTTACAAACAAGCTCAACATGCACTGGTTCGTTGCGCGTGCCACGGTGCGGATGCGGCGTCAAATAAGGGGCATCGGTTTCTAACATCAGCCGATCCAGCCGCAACTGCGGGATCAGCGTGTGCAAATTACGCGCGTTCTTAAATGTAACGGGGCCGCCTAAGCTTAACACAAAATTCCAATCATACGCCGCCTGCACGAGCGCCAGATCGCCACTGAAAGCGTGCAGCACACCGAACTGTGGGCGAGCGGCGAGTGGTGAGCGGCGAAATTCGTCGCTCTGCACCCAGGCTTCTAGAAGCGTCGCCACATCTCCATTGGAGTCGCGACTGTGAATGATCACAGGGAGACCCAATTCAGCCGCTAAGCCTAATTGCACGCGCAAGGCAAACGCCTGCTGGGCCGGGTCTACTTTTTGCCAGTAATAATCAAGGCCGATTTCGCCGATCGCAACCACCTTGGGGTGACGCGCCAATGTGCGCAATTGATCCAGCGTCGCCGCCGTAAAATCTGCACTGCTATTAGGATGGATACCCACCGCCGCATAAACTTCGGGGTATTGCTCGGCCAACGCTAGCGCCTGACGGCAATGGTGCAAGTCGATGCCTGGATTGACAATCAAGCGGACGCCGGCAGCGCGCGCGCGCTCGACAACGGCATCTCGATCCGCATCGAAATCGTCAAGATCCAGGTGGCAATGGCTGTCAATCAAGATTGGCAATACATTCATCTATAGCATCACAATCAGCGCAAAGTAACTTTGCAAGTTCTCCGGTAATGTTTGTTCATTTTATCACAGATACAGGCGGGTACAAAGTAGTACGGATTGCAATAGAGGGCTTTCAATATCCTACGCTGGACTGGGTGGCGAGGTTGTTGGTCGCGACGAGATGTAGACCGATTTTTCAAATCGGTCTACATCCTGTCTTACCCCCAGTTGATAGAGCCAAGGCAAGGGGAATTTATGGGTACTAACTTTGCGTACAGCCCTTCTGTCAGATATAATGTTGGGTATACGAAGGGCAATTCCATTTGCTTTACGGCAAAGCCGTTGCGAATCGACTCCAACATTACACCGTGTTTAGCACGCAAATCAATTTTACCTATCTTCCAGTAAGCGAATACAAGCAAAATAATACAAGGAGATTAAAACGATGAAAAGACCTTTGGGATTCTTGACCGCGCTATTGGCGTTGGTCCTGGTACTGGCCGCCTGTGTGGCCCCAGCCGGAGCACCACCCGCGGGCGATGCCGCGGCAACTGAAGCACCCGCCGTGGGCGATGCCACCGCCACAATTAAAATTGGTTTGGTCACCGATGTAGGGCGCGTGAACGATCGCAGCTTTAACCAGTCGGCCTGGGAAGGCGTCGTACAATCTGCCGAAGCAATGGGGTTAACGGCCGATGAAGACTACAAATACATCGAGACGCAAGACGCCAAAGACTATGCCGAAAATATTCAGCAATTTGTCGATGCGGGTTACAATGTAATTGTCACTGTCGGTTTTGCGTTGGGTGCGGCGACATTAGAAGCCGCCGCCGCCAACCCCGACATTCACTTCATTGGCGTCGATCAGTTCCAAGGCGAGGCGCTGCCCAATGTAACGGGGCTGATCTTCCACGAAGATCAATCGGGCTTTCTGGCCGGCGCGCTGGCCGCCCAGTTGAGCAAGACGGGGACAATTGCCGCCGTGCTGGGCACCGATTTGGTGCCGCCGGTGGTTGCCTTTAAAGAAGGCTACGAACTAGGCGCCAAGTATATCAACCCAGATATTAACATTATCTCCACCTACCACCCTGGCGAACTGTCGCAGGCTTTTGTTGACCCCGAATGGGGTGCGGCAACCGCGCGTCAGGCGTTGGATCAGGGCGCAGATGTGGTCTTTGGCGCGGGTGGTATGACGGGCAACGGCGCGCTGCAAGAAGTAGCGGCCGCGGCAGGGGCTGGTACAGACGTCTTCTGCATTGGTGTGGACAGTGATCAGTGGGAAACCCTGGAAGCCGCGCATCCCTGCCTGGTTTCCAGCGCCATGAAGCTGATTACACCCGGTCTTGTCGATATTATCAGTCAAATTCAGGCGGGTGAGGCACCCACTGGCAACTACTTCGGTGGCGCCGGCCTGGCCCCTTTCCATGATTTTGAGGAGACGGTTCCCCAAGAGGTTAAGGACAAGCTAACCGAAATCTACGACGGTCTGCAAGATGGCAGCCTGACCACCGGTTACAACCCTCAGTAAAATGTAGTTTCAGCGCAAGCACTAGATTACAAACGAAACTTGTGAAGCAGTCAAAACGGGAGGCACAGCAGAAACGGTGCCTCCCGTTTTAGCAACACAGGATCTACGCCCTGGGAGCGATCCCAGGGGCAATTGCGTAAGTAATGCAATAGAAACAGACCTGTCACCGGAGTTCAGATGAAATTCTCTTTGCCACAGATTGGCCGGGCCTTACTGGTGCCGCTGCTGGCCTTTTTGACGGCGCTCTTACTGGGCGCGCTGATCATGCTCGCCGTTGGCGATGACCCGATCAGTGCCTACCGCGGTCTATTGTCGGGTGCGCTGGGTAATAGCCGCGGTTGGGCCAGCACCATCCGGCGGATGGCGCCCCTGATCTTGACCGGTCTCTCCGTCGCCACGGCCTTTAAAGCCGGGCTATTTAATATTGGGGCGTCTGGTCAATTTATCATGGGCACGATTTTTTCGGTGGCCGTTGGCGTTAACTTTGAAGGCTTGCCGTTGCTGATCCATTTGCCGTTGGCCTTGTTGGCCGGCCTTGTGGGCGGAATGATCTGGGGCGCAATTCCTGGCATGCTCAAAGTCTACACGGGCGCACATGAGGTAATTGTGACGATCATGCTCAATTACATTGCCAGCCTCTTAGCCGGTTGGACTGTCTACGCCGGCGGCACGCAAGGGCAGCGGCCAGGGCCATTGTGGGATCCCACGGCCGGCCCCATTTCCGAGACGGCCGATATTTTCGCCAGTGCGCAGATTCCGTTGCTGTTTGGCGCCCCGTACCGAGTGCATGCCGGCATTTTTCTGGTCCTTTTCGTTGTCGTCTTGATCTGGTGGCTGATCTATCGGACAACGATTGGCTTCGAGATTCGTACCGTGGGGCAAAACGCCAAGGCCGCGCAATATGCGGGTATGCGAGTCAACTGGACAATTATCCTAACCATGATCATTGCCGGTGGGTTGGCGGGGTTGGCGGGTGCGATTGAAACGCTAGGCGTCAATTTGAAATTTGCGCCTGAATTTAGTGGCGCGGTCGGATTCGATGGCATCACCGTTGCGCTGTTGGGGCAGACACATCCGTTTGGGGTAGTCCTGGCCGCTTTTATGTTTGGTGCGCTGGATGCTGGTGGCTCGCGCATGCAATTTGAATCCGGTGTGGCCGCCGACATCATCCAGGTGATCCAAGCGCTGGTGCTGGCCTTTGTGGCGGCGCCGATGATCATCCGTGCGATCTTCCGCCTCCGCCAAAGCGATGAACTGATCAAAACCGCGCCAAGCGTTAGCTGGGGAAAGTAAATGAATCGTTCTCAAGTATGGAAGATATCGTCGCTCATTTCGATTGGGCTGGCTCTGCTCCTGTTGGTCATGGCGATCCTGGTCAATACGACCAGCCTCCACGACTATACGTGGCTGCGCGTCTTTTTTGGCATTAGCGCGCTTAACTTTACCCTGCGCGCCAGCATCCCACTGGTGTTGGGTGCGCTGAGCGGCATTTTGTGCGAACGCTCTGGTATCGTCAACATCGGCATCGAAGGCATGATGCTGGCTGGGGCCTTTGCGGCCTTTGTCGCCAAAGTGGCCACCAATAGTTGGCCCCTCACCGCCAGTCTGCTCTTTGGCGTACTGATTGCGCTCTTGGTTGGCGCGTTGATGGGGCTGATCCATGCTACGCTGTCGATCCGCTTTCGGATGGACCAGATTATCTCGGGCACGGTTTTAATTATCTTGGCCTCCGGTTTTTCCGCCTATCTCTTTAATCCGGACGCAGTTGCCCAAGGCAAGTTTTCAGCCGTTCCGATCCCGTTATTAGTCAACATCCCCGTGGTGGGGCCGGTCCTGTTTCGCAATCCGCCCCTCACCTATTTGGCGCTGATTTTGGTGGGCGTGGTGCATGTTGCGCTTTTCTACACGCGTTGGGGGCTGCGCACGCGCGCCGTTGGCGAACATCCGCGCGCCGCCGACACAGTAGGTATTAATGTTAATGGTTATCGCTACATGAATACGATGATCGGTGGCATGTTGGCTGGCTTGGCCGGCGGCTTTTTAGTGTTGGAAGCGGTGGGCCAGTTTCAGGAAGGGATGACGGCTGGGCGCGGCTTTATCTCGCTGGCCGCGATGATCTTCGGCAATTGGAATCCATTTGGCGCGCTGGGCGCGTCGATCCTTTTCGGCTACACGCAGGCGCTACAAAATGAGTTATTGCTGGCCGGGGTCGTGAGTGTGCCGCGCCAGTTTGTGAGCATGTTGCCCTATGTCGTTACCATTATTGCCGTCTCTGGCTTTGTCGGCCGTGTACGCCCGCCAGCCGCGGCAGGGAAGGTGTATGAGACAGAAGGGGCGAAGTAGTGACCAGTTATCATTAGCTAGGAGTTACGCACTTGACTGACAATCGGACCCCTGTCCTCGAAGCCCGCGCCATTACCAAGCGTTTTCCCGGTGTAGTGGCGAATGAGAATATCAACCTTACACTCTATCGTGGTGAGATTTTGGCGCTCTTGGGTGAAAACGGCGCCGGCAAATCCACGTTGATGAATATTATCTATGGCCTCTATCATCCCACCTCCGGGGAGATTTTGGTCAATCAGCGGCCGGTAACGATGCGTTCGCCCAATGATGCGATCGCGCTTGGCATTGGCATGGTCCACCAGCATTTTCAACTGGTGCCGGTGATGACCGTGGCCGAGAATATTATGCTGGGCAGCGAAAGTGTAAAGGGGGGGTTGCTGGATACGCAAGCGGTGGCGCAGCGGATCAGTGAACTCTCTCATCGTTATAGCCTAGACGTAGATCCCTATGCCATTATCGAAGATCTGCCCGTTGGCGTACGCCAACGGGTAGAAATTGTCAAAGCGCTTTACCGCAACGCCGATATTTTGATCCTTGACGAACCAACCGCCGTGCTAACGCCGCAGGAAATTGAAGGGCTATTTGAGGTAATGGGCTTACTGAAAAACCAGGGCAAGTCGATTATCTTTATTACGCATAAGCTCAAAGAAGTGCTGCGTGTGGCCGACCGCATCACTGTCGTGCGCCAAGGCAAAGTGGCTGGCGAAGCCGACCCCAAACCGGCCACACAAGGTATGCTCGCGGCGATGATGGTGGGGCGCGAAGTTATTTTAACCGTACAGAAAGAAGTAGCGCACCCGGACGGCGTGGTCTTGGCCTTACAAAACGTGGCGGCCAGAAATGATTTGGGCCAACCAGCGCTGCGCGGCATTACTTTCGATGTGTGTGGCGGTGAAATTGTCGGCGTGGCTGGGGTGCAAGGCAATGGCCAAACCGAACTGGTGGAGGTGATCACAGGTTTGCGGCATGTGGATAGCGGGCGCATTGTGATCAACGAGCACGACCTGACCAACGCCCATCCCCGCCGCATCACCGAGGAAGGCGAGATCTGCCATGTGCCAGAAGATCGCCATACCTACGGCATGGTCGATGCGTACAGCGTAGCGGATAATATTGTTTTGAACACCTATTACCAGGCCCCTTTTGCCAAAGGGCTGACGATCAACGAAGCCGCGATCCATGCGCACGCCGAAGCGCTGGTCGAAAAATTTGATGTACGCACGCCGGACGTGGAGACCCACGGTGGCAGTCTATCCGGCGGCAACCAACAAAAGATGGTTGTGGCGCGCGAGTTTAGCCGCCCGATTAAATTGCTAATTGCCGCCCAGCCCACGCGTGGCATTGATGTCGGCTCGATTGAGTTTATTCATAACCAAATTGTTGCCAAGCGCGATGCGGGTGTCGCCGTGTTGCTGGTCAGCTCCGAGCTCGACGAGATCATGGCGCTGGCCGACCGCATTGTCGTGATGTACAAAGGTGAAATTATCGATATTGTGCCACGCGCCCAGGCCACCCGCGAGGGCCTCGGTTTGCTGATGGCGGGTGTACGGGAAAGAGTAGCGGAGTAAGGGAGTAGGGGTGTGAGGGAGAGCAAGTTTGCTTCTTCTCCCCTACCCCCTTACTCCCCTACTCCCTTACCCCTTACTCCCCACCCCTTTTGTTGGCTAGAGAAATAGACTATGAACCCCTTCGACCCCATTCTTGATCAACCCCAGAGTATCGACTATACCGAATTAGACCCAACAGCCACATATGAATTGGCCAATCAAGATGTGCGGTTTAACGTCGATAAGAACACAGATCTGCTCAATCTCGAGTGGCCGTGGACCGACGAGTGTTATGCACGCAGCATCCGTTTGCGCATCACCGACCCACGTGATGAAACGTTAGTGCCCATGGTGACCCGCTATTATCCTGGCTACCAGGAAGTCATCCTGGGCAGCGAGGGCATGATCGTGAGCAAACGGCTCACCGTGCCGTTCAAAAGCCACTTTGACCGCGCCGTGATCTGGTTGTTGGAGTGCCAGGTAGAGGGCGACCGCCTGTTGCGGCTGGAGATTGACATCGACTGGGGCGAACCATTGACACAACGGATTGTCGATGGCCTCTTGGTCGCGCAACGCAATCCGGGCGAGGCACGCGGCATCTATGCGCAAAGCAACGCCGAGCGCACCTGCGTCTTTGGTAATCCTTACGGGCGGCCAGATGTGATTGAGATTGAAGCTGGCGACCGCGCCCGCCTGGTCTACCATGTGCTAGTCAACGGCATGGTGGAGGTGCCGCTGCTGTTGACGATCAGCGATGTGGGCGAACAAGTGGCCTGGAACGGCTTTCTGGCCCTGCGCGATACCGAGCGCGCCTATCAGTTGACGGTCAAGGCGTGGGAAGCATTGGTCAGAAGTGGCCGGCTCTGGACGCCCGATGCGCAACTCAATCGCGCCGTCCAGGCCGGCAAATTAGCAACTATTTACAACGTCCAGCGTTTGCGTGGCGGCATCGCCCCCAGCGATCGCAGGCTCGAACACCTACCCGTGCTAGTCGAAAGTCTGGATGTAGCGGATCGAACCGAAAGTCGCAATCTGTTGGCGCATGCCCGCCGCCTGGCAGAACTGAGTGGCGGCCGCTTACCCGTCTTGTTTCCGCTGCGCCCCAAAGAGCCGTTAATCGATCCAGAAGTGGCCTTGCTCCAGACGAATAGCGCCTATATCCAGAGTCTGTATCAGCATCTTCAGCATCACTTTGATGGGGAACTGCTCGCTGCCCATTATCCTGCCCTACAAGCCTGCACCGAAGCATTGATCCGGCAACGCATTTTCATGGAAGAGAATGGGGTCGAGTTGACGCAGCTCGGTGCTACATTGCGCCGCGCCCTGGCCTTGGCCGTTCAGCAAGCCAACGATGCCGATGTTGTGCGCTGGGAAAGTGAAGCCGCAGAAGCCGAGCGGGTAGCGGTAGAGAGTAAGTCGGCATTAACCAGCACAGACGCCTGGACATTGACCGATTGGCGGCCCGTTAGCACCTGGCAAACGCCCGCCACCCAACCTTGGCATTTTACGGATCCATGGGCTGGCATCGCGCTGGCGGGACAAGCCGTCTGGCGCGGCTGTGGACTGCGCCAACAAGGCGGCGAACTGCATGTGGTGCCAACGTGGCCGGACGAATGGAGATGGTGGGCGCTGCTGGATTTATCGATTGGCGATAAGCCGCTCAGTCTGCTGTGGGATGGCGTCACCTTGCATGCCACACGCCCAGTGCATAGTCAGCTTCCAATTCAAGTCCACCAACGCATCCGTGCGATCAAGGCCGATGAACATGACTTCGATCTGGAATTTGAGCTACGGTCGGAAGTAGAAGGTGTGGTAGAGCGGCAAATTTTCAAACCCCAGTTTACTAGCCCTGCTGTAGACCCCTTGCGGGAAGGATAAATTCGTAGCCATAGTTGTCCGAATTATCCTTTCCGCAAGGGGATCGAACGCAATTGGTGTGAGGTATATAGAGCTTTATGAACAGAACGGCATTTGTCTACGACCCTTTTAATTTACGGCATACTTTGGAGGGCCACCCAGAAAATTACCGACGGCTGGAACAAACCTGGGCGCTGCTGGCCAAGGATGGCATCCTCAACCACCTGATCGAAGTGCCCAGCAGTCCTGCGCCATTGGAAGCGATTTTGCGCGTCCATACGGCGCGCTACGTCGAACGCTTGCAGGCATTGTCGCTGCGGGGTGGCGGCCATGTGGATGGCGACACCTATGTCAATCCCGATAGCTACCACGCCGCGCTGTTGGCCGCCGGTGGCCTGCTCAACGTGACGGATGTTGTGCTCCAAGGCCAGGCCGACAACGGCTTTGCCCTCATCCGTCCGCCCGGCCACCATGCGCTTGCCTCGACCGGGATGGGCTTTTGCCTCTTTGCCAATGTAGCGATTGCCGCGCGTTGGGCGCAAAAACAACATGGCGTTCGCCGGATCCTGATTGTCGATTTCGATGTCCACCACGGCAACGGCACCCAGGATATTTTTTACGACGATCCAAATATCCTCTTTTTTAGCACGCACCAATATCCCTACTATCCTGGCACTGGCGCAGCGGATGAAGTTGGGATGGAATTGGGGCATGGCGATACGATCAATGTGCCCTTTCCCGCCTTTGTCGGTGACACCGGTTATCTGGATGCGTTCCATCGCATTTTAGCGCCGGTGGCGCGCGCCTTCCGCCCCGAAGTCATTTTTCTCTCCGCTGGCTACGATGCGCATTGGATGGACCCATTGGCAAGCATGAACTTGAGCGTGACCGGTTACGCGGCGCTGGTAACCGAGTTGATGGCGCTGGCCGCTGAGTTGTGCGGCGGCCGGCTGATCTGCGCCCTGGAAGGCGGCTATCATCTGGAAGTGTTGGCGCATAGCGTGTTGAGCACATTGCGCGTGCTGACTGGCAGCGACAAAGGCGTCAGCGATCCGTTTGGCCTGGCGCCGACCGGCGAGCGCAACATCAGCACCCTGATCGACCGGCTGCAAAAATTGCATGGGATCAAAGATGCGCCCTTTTATTCTATCTAATTTAGAACGTAAGTCGGCTG
>JBBRVA010000021.1:0-21975 GCA_038247295.1 Caldilineales bacterium
CTTATTTGTGCAGATAGTTGGACCACTCTTTATTTTGCTGGCGATCCTCACGCTGCTGCTTAGTCAGCTTACACCCATTCCGGGATTAGAACAGTATAGACAACTCCTGCAAACACTAGATATTGTGCTTGTCATCTGTGGCCTGGCTGATCTGATCTGGCTGGCCTGGTTGGTAGAAGATTGGCGTAATGATACTTACGAAGTAACCAAGACGGAAATTGTCGACGTCGAAAAGACGCCCCTTTTTCTCAGCGAAGTACGCCGCAGCGCGCGTTTGAACGATATTCAGAATGTAACGGTGGAAATTCCTACACCTTTTCACTATTGGCTCAATTATGGCAATGTACAGATGGAGACAGCCGGTAAAGAGGGTATTTTAACCTTTAGCAAAGTTCCTGGTCCACGCGAGGTAGCCGCAGAGATCAATCGCCGAATCGATGCCTTCCGACGCAACGAAGAGCTAAATGCGGCGCGCAAGCGCGCCCAAGAATTGCCAGATTGGTTCGAAATGTACAATCGACTTGATCCAGACAAGCAAGAATGGGTGCGGGCAGCCGTTAACAACCCACTCAAGCCGAGTTCGCCCTGATTGGCGCATTGTTACCAACCAAAACTAAGGCGGTCGATCAAACGGCGGGGTAAATTGGCGGCGCGCATTTGATTTTGCGTTAATTCAATCGGGTAGGCGATACGCTCGTAATGCCAGGTCATGGCGTTTAAATCCAGGATCGCGAAAGCAGCACGCACATCATTATCGCGCGGTTGACCAACACTGCCGGGGTTGACAATCAGACGCAGATGCGAAGATGTATCGAGGCGCACTGGAGCCCCGGCTTGTGGGCGGAGTAAGTCGACACGCGCCACTTGGCTGGCCTGGACACCCGCTTCTTCTTGCAGGCTCCATCGGTAGATAGCTGGCTTGTGCGTATGGCCCACCAAACAGATTTGTTCGGAAAAGCAAGCAAAGTTTTCCATGGCCGTGGTCGGCGTCAGAATATATTCGAGGACTGGTTCGCGCGGGCTAGCATGCGTGAGCAACAGGTTGTCCATTTGCGGTGGTTGGACAGGCGTATCAGACAACTGTTTGAGATAGTTGAGGTTTTCGACTTTCAGTTCTTCACGCGTCCAGAGCACAGCTTGGCGCGCGTGCGGATTAAAATCATCCACATCGATCCCTGGTCGTCCTAAAACCGCCCAATCATGGTTGCCCATAATACACAACGCCGCTCGATCGCGGATGATTTCGACACATTCATTGGGGCACGGGCCATAGCCAACCACATCGCCCAGACACCAGAGCAAGTCGTAACGACCGGCGGTTGCGTTTAAAACGGTTTCTAAAGCAACCAGATTGGCATGGATATCGGAAAGGATTAAGACGCGCATAGTAGCGCTATCATACCATAGGGTCCGAGCAATTCTCCAACTGCTGCGCAAGAAAAGCGCAAAACAAGCCGGCCAGAAGAATTGAATGTTTTGCGCACTGTATCCTGCATTTCACCTCTCACATTTGACGGAATCTCAGGGCTGTTCTATCATCGCAGGAATCTAAAAGCCGACGATCGACAAGCGATAACAGAGAACGACCTGTTATCCGTGCTCTATCGTCTACATTCCCAGAAGGGCGCACCATGTTCCAGCGCGTTGGCATTCTACACCATCCTAAAAAGCCGGAGTCACTTGTCCTCGCCAAGGCGATTGAAGATTATCTGCATACGGTAGGCATTCGGGAGATCTGGCAGGCATCGGCGTGGGAGGTGGAGACGATGATGAGCCATCTACCCAATGCCGATTTGTTGATCACCCTGGGCGGTGATGGGACGTTGCTGCGTGCCGCCCGCGTTGGCGCACCATATGCGATCCCCATGTTGGGGGTTAAGATGGGTCGGCTCGGTTTTCTGGCCGAATTGATGCCCGATGATTGGCAGGCGCCGATGGGACGCATTCTAACCGGCGATTACTGGATCGAGGAACGGCGGATGTTGCGCGCCTATGTCGAACGGGCGGATGTCGAGGACGGCGCTCGTCAATGCCTGGGCGAATACGATGCCCTGAATGATGTGGTGCTAAGCCGGGGAAATTTGGCACGTGTGGTGCGAATTAGCACCCATTTGGATGGCGGCTACCTGACAACCTACACTTGTGATGGTTTAATTGTGAGTACAGCAACCGGCAGCACCGGCTATGCCCTGGCCGTACATGGACCAATTATGCCGCCCGAATTACCTAATATCCTGGTCATTCCGATTGCACCCCATCTGAGCATGGATCGGGCCGTGATTCTACCGGAAGGAACCGAGGTGCGGCTGCGTGCCTACAGCGATCACGGGGCAATTTTGACCGTCGATGGACAAGTGGTAGTCGAAATTGGTGACCATGATGAGGTAGTCGTCGTCGGCAGTCCGCATGTCGCTCGTTTTGTGCGCACTCGCGAGCGCAGCCACTTCTATCAAACATTGATGGATAAGCTGCGCTGGGCCGGCTGATTCGAAGCATGCTCGTTATAATTCGCTAAATTTGAGGCTTTAGCAACCCTGTGAACACAGATTATACCATGACCAACATACCATCTAACCCCGACAATACCGCGGTGAAAACAGCGGATGGCGCGACAACCGAAGCAACGCTCTATTGTGCCAACCATCCCAATGTAGAAACGTTGTTGCGGTGCAACAAGTGCGACAAGCCGATCTGCATGAAGTGCGCCGTGCGTACCTCAGTTGGTTTTCGTTGCCGCGAATGCATCAATGCGCAGCAAGCAATCTACTATAATGCCGAGAGCTTTGATAATCCGATTGCATTTGCAGTTGGCTTACTGACCGCCCTCTTTGCCACACCCATCGTGGGATTCGTGCTGCGGTTCTCCGGTTTCTTTGGCATTATTCTAGCCTTTGTGATCGGTTCGGCTGCTGGCGGCATCCTGGCGCAGATCATTCGCTGGGCAGTGGGACGCCGCCGTGGACGTTATCTGCGCTTTTTTGCTATCGCTGGCGTCGTGCTGGGTGTATTGGGAGGCAGCGTGCTGGCCCCCATCTTCGGCTTATCTTTTCCCTTGTTCAACATTCCTGTCTTGATCTTCACCTTCTTGGCCGCCAGCACAGCCTATCAGATTTTGCGCTAGATAGAAACGAACGGCGAACGACGACAGGTTGTCGTCGTTCGTCGTTCGCTTGCATCCCCCCACGCATTATGCTATGATGCCATCGCTGACCTGTCTGCAACCAAAAGGGGAACACCGGTGTCTATGAATTTACGGTCTACACATGTACGGTCTACAAATCTGTTGTGGATAGCTGCTCTTGTCATCATGACACTCCTTCTGGGGGCTTGCACACGCGAACGGGAAGAACCGGAACCCACAGCCACATTAGCCCTGCCAGATACAGCAGTGCAATCGACCGATGGCGGCAGCGATCCTGGCGTCACCGTACAACCCCCCGCCGCCGATGCCCAAACAGATGCCGCAACATCAACACCCGGCGCAGCAGATGCGGCCCAAACGGAAAACACGCCGACAATTGCGAGTGGTGCAGCGGCCACGATAGATTATCGCGTGCAAGATGGTGAAACAATTTCAGCCATTGCCGTCAAGTTCAATATTGATGTTAATACAATCCGGCAACTCAACTATTTGACTGAAGACAGCATTTTTGCCGGCCAAATTCTGCGCATCCCCCAGACCGGCGACATTACGCCCGATGGCGTAGCTACCCCGACGCCGGCGCCCTTTCGCTATACAGTACAACCGGGTGACACTTTGGGATCAATCGCCGATCGCTATGGTATTAAGCCAGTGCGCATCGTCGAGGTCAATAATCTGCTTAACCCCGACAATCTTTTTGTTGGCACCGAATTAATCATCCCTGATTACACACCAACGGCGGCAGAAGTAGATGCAGGCAGTGGTGATAGCACCAGCGCGGCTGATACCAATACCGGCAATTTCGTAACGCATGTTGTGCAGCCAGGCGAAGGTTTGCTAGAAATTGCCGCCCAATATGGCGTTGATGAAGGGGCATTGGCCGCGGCCAATGGCATTGCCAACCGCAATCTCCTGCGTGTAGGGCAACAGTTGGTCATTCCTGGTGTCACCGTTCAAGAAGCGGCAGCGGCACGGGGTGCCATTCATGTAGTGCAATCGGGCGAAAGCCTGGCCAGCATTGCCCTCACCTATGGCGTGACGGTGGATGAAATGGTGGCGCTCAATAACCTGACCAATCCCGATGCGATTTACGTGGGTCAAGAATTGATTATTCCAGAGGAATAGAGATTTGTACTGGTATGCAGGAACCTGTAGATTAGAAATTATCGAAGGTAACGTAAAGCAGTAAACAAGGAGACCGGTAGATAGGTGAAATCTATCTACCGGTCTCCTTGTTTACTGCCTAAAATCATTATCAAGCTGGCGTTACGTATGCCGCCGTAATCCCGCCGTCGACTAAAAACTCCGTCCCCGTTACAAACGATGACTCATCCGAGGCCAAATAGAGCACTGCGTAGGCAATTTCTTTGGCTTCACCAAAGCGCCCCATCGGAATATGCACGAGCCGGCGTTGTTTCTTCTCTTCTGTATTCAAATACTTCATCAGCAGTTCGGTGTGTAAAGGCCCAGGACACAGAGCATTAACACGGATGTTTTCGCGGGCATGGATAATGGCCAACTCACGTGTCATCGAGAGCACACCACCTTTGCTGGCGGTATAAGCCAATTGCGGCGTGGCCGCGCCCAGTAAAGCCACAAACGAAGCGGTATTAATAATCGAGCCACCCCCTGCCCGTCGCAAGGCGGGGATGCCATATTTGCAGCCGAGGAAGACGCCCTTGAGGTTGATCGCCATTGTCAGATCCCATACCTCTTCTTCCGTGTTAATCGCGTCATCATCACGGGCATGGCTGATGCCCGCGTTGTTAAAAAGCACATTCAGTTTGCCAAAACTTTCCTCAGCCGTGCGCACCATCTGCTCACAATCCGCCGCCTTAGAAACATCCGCCCGTGTATAAATAGCTTCGCTGCCAGCCGCTTGCACCAGTTGCACAGTCTGTTGGCCGGCCTCGTCATTGATATCTACGACGACTATTTTTGCCCCTTCGCGGGCAAAGAGTACAGCCGTTTCACGGCCAATCCCGCTGCCAGCGCCGGTGATCAGAGCTACTTTGTTTGCTAACCGCATGATAACTGCTCCTATCTGTTACATATTTATAGGTTCTTTATAGGTTCGCGATACGAATAAATTCAAAGCTTAAGTGAGAATATTTTCTGATGTCGAGTTTTTCTGTTGGCGCGCAGCTGCAATTAGTGCATCAAACAATTGTTGCTGGACTGGATCAACGGCGGCAGTGATCTCGGGGTGCCATTGCACAGCTACTAGCCACGGATGGCCGGGCATTTCAACCGCTTCAATTGCGCCATCTGGAGCTTGCGCCACCACAGTTAAGCCCTCCGCAGTTTGGCGCAAAGCTTGATGATGCCAGGATGCAGACTCGACTTGCGCCCTACCCAAAATGGCTGCTAATTGCGATTGGGGTTGAATTTCCACCAGATGGCGCGCCGGAGAACGCGGCGGTAATCGATGCGCAATAACATCGCCCACTTCATCCGGCAGGTGCTCGATGAGGGTGCCACCGAGCGCTACGTTAATCATCTGCACGCCACGGCAAATCCCTAGCGTCGGAATACCGGCATCCACGACGCGGCGCACAAGATCCAGTTCGCTGCTGTCGCGTTCAGCATCCACCATATAGATCGTGGCATGATCCTGACCATTGTAAAGCGCAGGGTCGATATCACCACCACCCGCCAGGATCAGTCCATCCAGGCGCGTCATCAGCAGCGCCACATGCGCCTCACCGGGTGGAATCAACACAGGGATGCCACCCGCCCGGCGCACCGCGTCCACATAGGCCGCCGGCAAAGAAAATGTATCGTGTTCATCACGACCATAGGTAGTAATGCCAATCAATGGAAGATGCATAAAATGCGCGTCCAATCGTTACGTGTATGTATGATTTTTGCTTTACGAGGGTAATTCGTCAGAAGTGTAACTTCGTAAATCGTAAATCAAAAATCGCAGCTCAATTAGATTCTTTCAAAATAGCGTTTCCGTTCCCAATCCGTCACAGCGTTGTCGAATGCAGCCTGCTCTACGCGATAGACCTGAGTGTAGTGTTCCACTACGTCGGCCCCAAACACCCGTTGCGTAAATTCGCTCTGCGCAAACAGCTCGGTCGCCTCGCGCAAACTCTTTGGCACGTGTGGCAGATGTTGGGCAGCGTAGATATCGCCTTGAAAGACCGCCGGCGGTTCAATCTGATTAGCAATCCCGTCCAACCCAGAAGCCAGCGCCGCGGCGTAGGCAAGATAAGGATTGCAATCGGCGCCGGGCACGCGGCATTCGATCCGTAAGCTATTGCCATGACCAACAACCCGAAAACCAGCTGTGCGATTGTCATGGCTCCAGGCAATCCGGGTAGGTGCCCAAGACCCGGCCTGATACCGTTTGTAAGCGTTGATGGTCGGCGCATAAAAGACCATTACGGCAGGCAAATGGTGTAGCCAGCCACCTAAAAACCAGCGAAATGTATCAGTCCCATCCACTGGACCAATCTTCTGATCCCCAGCAAAGGCGTTCTTACCGTCTGTCCAAAGGCTCAGGTGAATATGACTGCTGGAACCGGCGCCACTGGCGGCATATTTGGCCATGAAAGTGACGCTGATCCCCATCTGGTCGGCGATTTCTTTTAGACATTGTTTATAAATAACGTGACGATCAGCCATTGTCAATACGTCACTGTAGCGTACATTTAGTTCGTGCTGCCCCAGTCCCCATTCACCTTTCGAATTTTCGACAGGCACGCCAGACTGTTTGAGATGGCGACGGGCTGCACCATTGAAAGCTTCTTCACGCGTCCCTTGTAAAACATGGTAATCCTCAATATACCAGCTTGCTGGGTCCAAATCTTGGTGACCTTTGCGTGCGGCGTCTTTGTAGGATTCTTGAAAAATATAATATTCCAATTCAGAGGCGGCCATCACGCCATAACTATTTTGCGTAGCTTGCTCAATCTGGCGGCGCAAAATAGATCGTGGCGCCACTTCCACCAACGTATGCCGTTGCTCATCCTCAATATCACACAAAACTAATGCCGTCCGGTCCAACCAACTGGCAATACGTAATGTTTGTAAGTCTGGCACAAGATGAAAGTCACCATAGCCGCGTTCCCAATTCGCAAAACGGTAACCTGGCACCGGCTCCATTTCCATATCTACAGTCAATAGATAGTCGCAACCGTGTGTACCGCTACGCGCCGTCTCTTCGACAAAGAATTCGGCGTCAAAGCGCTTACCCATAAAACGGCCATAGTGATCGGTAAAAACGGCCAACACCGTATCAATCGCACCGCGGTTGACCTCGTCGACCAACTGTGCCAAAGTCAACATTCCTTGTATTTGTGCCATTTCCCGTCGCTTTCTTATTCAATTTTGTTGTGATATCGATTATGCGGCAATGTAACATAGCCATCTTACACCTGTCAAACCAATGTGGAATCAACTCACCTACGCTGGTGGATAACTTTTCACAGTCTCGATTAGGTAATTGTTTTGCAGATAGCCATATACAGAATAACTGTATAAGTGGTATGTAGAATAGTTGAATCACACGCGCATGCTTCAGATTTGACCTAAATCGCAAATGTGATATAATCTTTTAGCCTGTGTAACCGTGAATGCGGATTTGGTTACTGTTCGCGAGTCATGCAGTAGCATGCCGACGTAGCTCAATTGGCAGAGCAGCTGTTTTGTAAACAGCAGGTTATCGGTTCAAGTCCGATCGTCGGCTCTGGCGAATTACGCAAATAATCTCGTCGGTACTATAATTTAATAAGTTGTAAAAATAACAAGCTGTAAAAACAAGATGTTGTAAAAATTACATGTGAATTTATATGGGCGGGTGCCCGAGTGGACAATGGGAGCTGACTGTAAATCAGCCGGCTTGCGCCTACGGTGGTTCGAATCCGCCCCCGCCCACCTACAGTTAATCAGTATGCGGCTTCGCAAATACCTTAACGCTGATTACTGTCTGTATGGGCCCACATAGCTCAGTCGGCAGAGCACATTCTTGGTAAGGATGAGGTCATGGGTTCGACTCCCATTGTGGGCTCCACATAAGTTTTAGGATAAAGCTCAAAGGGACCACGAAGACACTTTGCAAGCTTGCCGAGTGTTTTTGTGGTGAGGTTGTTTTTTGAAAGTAGAATTATAGAACTCAAGGAGGCATTTTCTAATGTCGAAAGCAGTATTTGAGCGGAACAAACCGCACATCAACGTCGGAACGATTGGGCATATTGACCACGGCAAGACGTCATTGACGGCCGCGATCACGAAGACGTTGGCCTTGAAGGGGTGGGCGGACTTCCGACGGTTCGACCAAATTGACAATGCCCCGGAAGAACGGGCGCGTGGGATCACGATTGCGATTTCGCATGTCGAATACCAAACGGCCAATCGCCACTATGCCCACGTCGATTGCCCGGGTCATGCCGACTATATCAAGAACATGATCACCGGTGCGGCGCAGATGGATGGCGCCATTCTCGTCGTAGCCGCACCGGATGGTCCGATGCCGCAGACGCGTGAGCACATCTTGCTGGCGCGGCAGGTGGAAGTGCCGGCGATGGTGGTCTTCCTCAACAAAGTCGATATGATGGAAGACGAAGAATTGCTCGAACTGGTCGAGATGGAACTGCGTGAATTGCTCACCAGCTACCGCTTTCCCGGCGATGACATTCCGATTGTGCGCGGCAGTGCGCTCAAGGCGCTCGAATCCACGAGCACGGACCCCAATGCGCCCGAGTATGCGCCGATTTGGGAGTTGATGCGGGTGGTGGACGAGTACATTCCCACGCCCGTGCGCGAAACGGAAAAGCCGTTCCTGATGTCGATTGAAGACGTGTTCAGCATCAAGGGGCGTGGCACGGTGGTCACCGGCAGAATTGATCGCGGCATCGTCAAGCCGATGGAAGAAGTCGAGATTGTCGGTCTCGCCCCCACGCGCCGTACGGTCGTGACGGGCGTCGAGATGTTCCGCAAGCTGCTCGACCAGGGCATGGCCGGTGATAATGTGGGTTGTCTGTTGCGCGGCATTGAGCGCGCCGACATCGAGCGTGGGCAAGTGCTGGCCAAGCCGGGCAGCATCACCCCCCACACCCTCTTCATGGCTGAGGTCTACGTGCTCAAGAAGGAAGAAGGCGGGCGGCACACCCCGTTCTTCAAGGGCTATCGCCCGCAGTTCTATATGCGCACGATGGACATCACCGGCTCGATCGAACTGCCCGAAGGCGTCGAGATGGTCATGCCCGGTGACAACATCAACATGAAGGTCGAACTCATTTCGCCTGTGGCGCTTGAAACCGGTAGTCGCTTCGCCATTCGCGAAGGTGGTCGCACCGTTGGTGCTGGCGTCATTACCCAAATCCTGAAGTAAAGTACATTCGGGAGGAGAACAGAATTTTCTGTTCTCCTCTCTTTTGTCGGCTCGAAAGGAATGCCTGATGGCAAAGCAGCGAATTCGCATTAAATTAAAAGCTTACGATCACCGCGTGTTGGACTTATCTGTCCGTCAGATTGTGGATGCCGCTGAGCAGACGGGAGCACAAGTTGTAGGTCCTGTGCCGCTGCCCACACACATTGAGAAATTTACCGTTATGCGTGCTCCTTTTATTGATAAGGACAGCCGCGAACAGTTTGAAGTGCGAACCCATAAGCGATTAATTGACGTGGTTGATCCGGGCAGCAAGACAATTGAGAACCTAACCCGATTGAACTTGCCTGCTGGCGTTGATATTGAAATTAAGTTATAGAAACTATCTGAACATAAGCCATTTGCTTCGATAACTTGACTCATGAATCGATGTTATTGCTAGCACTTCTGGATGGATGTTGCTTAGATAGATATTATATAGTGATTGCAGACCTCTGATTACCGACTATTGTCTGTTGTTTATTGTCTGCTATCGATTGTCAAACTTAGTTGTGGGATGATGCGGTCTGAATGGTTAGTACTATCAGCGCTGGTTTATGAGTCGTTTATGACGACTGTTTGCTGATAACTGACCATTGCAACTGGCAGTCCCAGGAGGAAATGATGCGAGGAATTTTAGGCAGAAAAGTTGGCATGACGCAGCTCTTTGACGAGAGTGGCGCCGTTGTGCCCGTGACAATTATCGAGGCAGGTCCTTGCTATGTCACACAGGTAAAGAATGTTGATACCGATGGGTACAACGCCGTGCAAATCGGCTTTGATGAAGTGCCTGAGCGCAAACTGACCAAAGGCGAGCGCGGCCATTTAAGTAAGGCTACTGCCCCTACGCTGCGCGAACTGCGTGAATTGCGTTATGTCAACGCGCCCACCTACGGGCTTGGCGATGTGATTAAGGCAGACGTTTTTCAAGAAGGCGACTGGGTTGATGTTGAAGGCGTCTCTAAAGGGCACGGCTTTAGTGGTGGTGTCAAGCGCCACGGCTTTAGTGGCGGTCCCAAAACACATGGCCAATCTGATCGCCACCGTGCGGTCGGCTCGCGTGGCGCTGGTACGACCCCTGGTCACACTTGGCCTGGCGCCCGTGCACCTGGTCAGTTTGGTAACGTCCGCACGACGGTGCAAAGTTTGAAGGTTGCCTTGGTAGATGCAGAACGCAATTTGATCGCCGTCAGAGGCGCCATCCCTGGCCCACGTAACGGCCTTGTCCTGGTGCACGACGCGGTAAAAAAGCCGGCGAAAAAGGCTTAAACCGTAGCGAGCATGCTAGAAAAAACAAGGAGAAAAAATTATGAATTTGCCGCTTAAAGATATGGCAGGGAAGCAAATTGGCGAGATTGAAGTTAGCGATGCAGTTTTTGCTGCACCGATCAATCGATCTCTGATGCACCAGGCGCTGATCCGCCAATTGTCCAACGCTCGCTTAGGCACTCACAAAACTAAAACGCGTGCTGAGGTAGCTGGTGGTGGCCGCAAACCCTTCCGTCAGAAAGGTACTGGTCGTGCTCGTCAGGGCTCGACACGCGCACCACAATGGATTGGTGGTGGCACTGTCTTTGGACCTACCCCACGTAAGTATACCAAAAATTTGCCTAAGAAAATGCACCACGCTGCTATCCGTGGTGCGTTGACAGCCAAAGCTGCTGCCGGGCAGATTGTCGTGCTCGATAATCTGGAATTCGCTGAAGCTAAGACTAAAGCGATGGTCAATATGATGGGGGCGTTGGGCTTCAATGCCGGCAGCGTACTGTTGGTTTTGCCCGCAAAGAACGAGCTTGTAATGCGCAGCGCCCACAATCTTCCCAACGTAAAGACTCTGTTGAGTGGATATCTTAACATGCGCGACATTTTAGGATACGATGCACTATTGCTATCCCGGGGTTCGATTGAGCAGATCGAGCAGTGGTTGGGTGCAAATGGCGCTTCTGGTGAGCCTGATGTAGAGTCGCCAGAAGTGAATGGTGAGGAGTCCTAATATGCATATTTATGAAGTATTGAAGCGACCGGTTGTCACGGAAAAAAGTGTCTACGGCAATGAGGATTTGGGCCTTAAGCGCTATGCCTTTGAAGTAGATATGCGTGCCAATAAACTGTTGGTTAAAGACGCCGTTGAAACTGCTTTTAATGTTACAGTGAATCGGGTTCATGTAATGGTCATGCCGATCAAAACTGCCCGTCGCGGTCGCCGTATTGCGATTCGCAAACCCAAGTGGAAGAAGGCGATTGTGACCTTGGCGCCTGGTGACAGCATTCAATTGTTTGAAGGCGTTTAGTGAGGAGAGTGATCGAAAATGGCTATTAAGATTTATCGACCAACTTCGGCGGGTCGCCGTAATATGAGTGTTTCGACTTTTGATGACATCACTCGCTCTGAACCAGAACGTTCACTATTGGCGCCTTTGCGCAGCAAAGCCGGTCGCAACAATCGTGGTATTGTCACTATGCGCCATCAAGGTGGCGGTCACAAACGACGCTATCGCATTATCGATTTTCGCCGCAATAAATTTAATGTTTCAGGCAAAGTTGATTCGATTGAATATGATCCGAACCGCAGCGCACGTATTGCCCTGATTGTTTATACAGATGGTGAGAAACGTTATATTCTTGCGCCCAATGGATTAAAAGTGGGCGACATGATTATGTCCGGTCCCGAAGCTGATATTCGCACCGGCAATGCGTTGCCGATTCGCAATATTCCACTTGGTACTATGGTTCACAACGTCGAGTTGTATCCAGGGCGCGGTGGTCAGTTGGTACGTAGCGCTGGGAATGCAGCCCAACTGTTAGCCAAAGAAGGCACAATGGCGCAATTGCGCTTGCCGAGTGGTGAAGTACGCTATATTGATATGAATTGTCTGGCAACTATCGGTGAGGTTTCTAATCCCGATCATGCCAATATTAATTTGGGTAAGGCTGGACGCAAGCGTTGGTTAGGTATCCGCCCAGGCACACGTGGTATTGCGATGGATCCCTCGTCGCATCCGCACGGCGGTGGTGAAGGCCGTTCGCCGATTGGTATGAAGCATCCCAAGACGCCTTGGGGCAAGCCTGCGCTAGGCAAGAAGACACGGCGTAATAAACGCACGAACAAGTTCATCGTCCGTCGTGGCGGTGGGGTTAAGTAAGGGGAAGGATAAAACGATATGTCGCGTTCACTGAAAAAAGGGCCGTTTGTCGAGTTGAAATTGCTCAAACGGGTTGAGGACATGAATCGCAGAAGCGAGCGCAAGGTCATTAAGACATGGTCGCGAGCATCCACCGTCTTTCCGCAGTTCGTGGGTCATACCATTGCTGTGCATGATGGTCGCCGGCATGTGCCTGTCTTCATTAGCGAAAACATGGTAGGCCATAAGCTGGGTGAGTTTGCACCAACCCGCTTCTTTCGTGGTCACATCCGGTCAGAAAAAACTACCAAGGCTCGTCGTACGGAATAAAGGGAGTTAACCATGGAAGTCCAAGCTGTAAACAAATTTACAGGGGTTAGCCCACAGAAGGCACGGCTTGTGTTGGATGAAATGCGTGGTCGTCGGGCAGAAGATGCTCTGGCGTTGCTCATTTTTATGCCACAGCAGTCTGCCAAACTAGTGGCGAAAACGATTAAAAGCGCGCTAGCCAATGCGACCGAAAATTTTGGCTTAGAAGCTAGTGACATGTACATTAGCAAGATTTATGCTGATTCGGCACCGATGCGCAAGTGGCGTCGCTTCGGCGCGCGTGGCCGCTTCAAACCATGGCTGCGGCGTTCATCGCATATTACCGTTGTATTGGAAGAGCGGGCTGCTTCATAACAGAGGAGGATTCATTTGGGTCGCAAAGTTCATCCTATAGGATTTCGTCTAGGAATTATCAAAGAGCACAAGAGTCGTTGGTTTGCGATCGGCAAGCGTTATACTGATCAATTAGCCGAGGATCGTAAAATCCGCTCGATGGTCGTTGAAGAATTACCTAAGGCAGGCATTAGCAGCGTCGAGATCGAGCGCCAACCGGGTCAGGTTTACATCCTGGTTGACACAGCCCGGCCAGGTGTTATCATCGGCCGCAAAGGCACTAGCGTCAATGTTTTGCGCACTAAGCTGCAAGATATGACACAGAAGAAAGTCAAGATCGACGTACGCGAAATTACCAAGCCGGAACTAAACTCCCGACTGGTTGCTGAAAGCGTAGCCGAGCAGATCGAGCGCCGGATTAGCTGGAAGCGTGCTATGAAGCAGGCTGCTCAGAAAACACTGCGTGCTGGCGGCAAAGGAATTATGATTACGGTTGCTGGTCGTTTGGGTGGTAGCGATATGGGCCGTGTCGATACAGTACGTGAAGGACAGATTCCACGCCATACGCTACGCGCTGATATTGATTATAACACCGCCGAAGCCAACACTACCTTTGGTGTGATTGGTGTCAAGGTTTGGATCTACTCGGGCGAGGTTTTGCCCGGTGAAGAATATCATGCCCGCTTGACAACCGAGACGAAGGCTAGTAGAGAATAAGAATCTGTCGAGGAAATGCACAGACAGGGGTCAGAAGTTAGTTTTAGCAACTTGTATTTTGTTAATTTAATTTCTGATACTACTGGCTGAACACTTATCAGCGGCAGAGAGTTAATATGATGGAGTTACAACCATGTTGATGCCAAAACGTACTAAGTACCGCAAATTAATGCGCGGTCGATTAAAAGGGTTAGCGCAGCGTGGCAACCAGGTATCTTTTGGAACCTTCGGCTTGCAGTCGATGGAATCCAAGTATATTACGAGTCGCCAAATTGAAGCTGCCCGTCGTGCTGTTGTACGCTATATTCGTCGTGGTGGCAAACTATGGATTCGCGTTTTCCCCCATAAGCCTGTAACCAAACGCGCAGCTGAAACGCGCATGGGTTCTGGCAAAGGTAGCGTGGATCATTACGTGGCACCAGTGCGCCCAGGCCGTGTGCTGTTCGAGATGGCTGGCATCCGTGAGGATCTAGCACGCGAAGCATTTCGCCTGGCAGCTCACAAGTTGCCAATGAGAACACAGTTTATTACCCGCGAAGAGCACAGCGCGTAAAATTCCATCCGAAAGCTGCTCATCACATAACCATTTTTGCTGCTGCGCTAATTTGGTTATGGGGTTTTCGGATAGGTTTACAGAAGGAAGGATATTATGAAAGCAAGCGAATTGCGGACAACCAGCAGTGCAGAATTAGGTGGTAAGTTGGATGAAGCTTATCAGGAGCTTTTTAACTTGCGTTTCCAAAAAGCGACGGGCCAGTTGACCAACACCGCGCGTGTTCGGGTGGTGCACAAGGATATTGCACGCATCAAGACGATTCTGCGCCAGCGTGAATTGACCGATGTAGGTCAATAAGGAGAGAAGCGAAATGCGTGAATTACGCAAAGCCTTAGAAGGTACTGTTGTCAGTGATAAGATGGATAAGACTGTGGTTGTGACGATTGCACGCACCACACGCCATCCACTGTATGGCAAAATTATAAAGGTTAACAAAAAGTATAAGGCTCATAACGAAGACAACACCGCTAAGATTGGTGATACGGTGCGAATTCGTGAATGTCGGCCAATCAGTAAAGAGAAGAATTTTTTCGTCGAAGAAATTCTTCAGCGGGCTACGATTGTCTAGCGGGAGGAGCGGACGATGATTCAACAGGAAAGTCGGCTCAAAGTAGCCGACAATACAGGAGCCAAAGAATTGTTGACGATCCGCGTAAAAGGTGGCAGTACGCGCCGCTACGCTGCCGTTGGCGATGTAATTGTGGCTAGTGTTAAGGCTGCCAGTCCTACTGGCAGTGTAAAGAAAGGCGATGTTGTTCGCGCTGTTGTTGTGCGCACAACGCGCCCTGTACGCCGAGCAGATGGCAGCTATATTCGTTTCGACGAGAATGCAGCTGTTATTATCGATGACAACCGTAATCCACGCGGCACGCGCATTTTTGGTCCAGTGGCTCGCGAACTGCGTGAAGGCGGTTACATGAAAATTGTTTCGCTGGCGCCAGAAGTGCTTTAAGACCAGCGTGCAGTAATCAGTGCACAGTTATCAGTGGAGTTTACTCAATTTCTGGTGACTGACATCCTGGTAACTGCTACCCAAAGGATGAGGAGTTATCATTATGTCGCTCAAAATTAGCAAAGGCGATACCGTTGAGGTCGTTGCTGGTGATTCAAAAGGTCATCGCGGCCAAGTACAAACGGTGATTCGCAAAAAAAATAAAGATGGTTCTTACGATCCAAATCGCGTTTATGTGATTGTCGCTGGGGCCAATATGGTTACCAAGCATCAAAAAGCAACTGGACGTGTTCGTACTCAAACCGGTCGGATCGAAAAAGAGGCGCCGCTTCATATTAGTAATGTGATGCTGATTGGTTCAGATAACCGTCCTACCCGCACTGGTTATCAAGTAGCCGCTAACGGTGAGAAGAGCCGTATTGATCGTCGCTCTGGTAATGTGCTGCCGAGAGTGAAAGAGGCGTAAGGAATGTGATGATTAATCGCCAGCTTTTGTCTGCGGTTGTCATTTCTGTTAAAAGTACCTACTTTATTCTGTTGTTTTAGCGTTTACCTGACCTGGCGCCGGACTCGTCGGCGTCTGCGGGCGAGGAGTGAAGATTATGAGTGAGAATGGCGGCGGTACAATGAATGTACCGCGCTTAAAGACACGTTACTGGGAAGAAGTTGTCCCAGCGATGATGAAAGAATTTGAATACAGTAATACTATGCAGGTGCCACGCTTGGTTAAGATTGCAATAAATATTGGCTTGGGCGAAGCACTCCAGAACAGCAAAGCGATTGAAGCTGCTACCGAAGATTTGCGCATCATGACGGGGCAAAAGCCGGTAGTGACTAAAGCACGTAATTCAATTGCTGTGTTTAAGCTGCGCGAAGGGCAGTCGATTGGTGCCAAAGTTACACTGCGTAATAATCGAATGTGGGACTTTTTGGATCGGCTGATTAATATTGTCTTGCCACGCCAGCGCGATTTTCAAGGTATTTCGGCCGACGCTTTTGATGGTCGGGGTAATTACAGTATCGGCCTACGCGAGCAGCTCGCTTTCCCCGAAATTGATTACGACAAGATCGACAAAATTCGTGGTTTGGAAGCGACGATTGTGACGACTGCTCAAACCGATGAAGAAGCGCGGCGGCTGCTCGCCTTGATGAATATGCCTTTCAAGCGATAAAGGAAAGAAGAACTAATGGCAAAGACATCGATGTTGGTGCGTGAAACTCGTCGGAAATTCCAAGTGCGTGTGCGCAACCGTTGTAGCATGTGTGGTCGCCCACGCGGTTACATGCGTCGCTTCGGCTTGTGCCGTATTTGTTTCCGCAGTGAGGCGCTCAAGGGTAATCTACCTGGCGTTGTTAAGTCAAGCTGGTAAATTGAGTCAGTAAAATTATGCTATGTAATAAGTAGACAAAATTAGTTATCAGTTCCCAACTGTTTACTGTTAATAGGATATACGGCTCAGTTGCTAACTACAATTTTCTACAGCCATTCGAATGGCTGTCTTTGAGAAGGTTGCAAGAGTAACCTGAGGAGATAAACATGGTCAATGATCCGATTGCTGATCTCTTGACGCGTATTCGTAACGCGTCGATGGTTCAGCATTCACAAGTGGTGATGCCCAGTTCAAAGATTAAAGTGGAAATCGCCAAAATTTTGACAGAAGAAGGCTTTATCAGAGGCTATACGGTGACGAATGATCAACCACAGCCAAATCTGATCCTCGGCCTCAAGTATTCAGGGCGCAACAAACCGGTTATTACGAATTTAGCTCGGGTAAGTCGGCCAGGTCGCCGTGTCTACATGGGCTACAAAGAAATCCCCTGGGTGCGTAGCGGTTTAGGTATCAACATTCTTTCAACGCCAAAGGGAGTGCTGACGGGGCGTAAAGCACGTCGGGCTAAAGTCGGCGGCGAAGTGCTTTGTAACGTTTGGTAAGCGTGGGAGGTTCATATGTCACGGATTGGAAGGGCGCCGATTACGGTGCCAGCCAAAGTAACTATTAAAGTCGATAAGGGCAATTTGGTGACAGTCACCGGCCCTAAGGGTAGCTTGAGTCAACAATTTAGCCCTGATATGGCGATTGACCAAGAGAACGATACGGTTGTAGTCAGTCGTCCTACCGACCTGCGCCATCACAAAGAGCAGCATGGTCTGACCCGTTCATTGCTCAATAACATGGTGACGGGTGTTACAACCGGTTTTGCCCGCCGCTTGGAAGTTCAAGGCGTTGGTTATCGTGCTGAGAAGCAAGGTAACAAACTGGTGCTACAAGTCGGCAAAAGCCATCCGGTGGAATTTTTGCCACCCGATAACAGTATTAGCTTTGATGTAGAAAAAGATGGCCGTGCCTTTACAATTAATGGCGTCGATAAGTGTGCTGTGGGCGAACTGGCGGCTGTAATCCGTCGGACACGTCCGCCCGAACCTTATAAGGGTAAAGGCATTCGCTATGCAGGCGAGGTTGTGAAGGTGAAGGCTGGCAAATCGGGTAAGGTTGGCAAGGGCGGTAAGAAGTAAGGGGAATGAATTAAGATGGCTAAAGCAACTCGATCGGTGGCGCGTGCACGGCGCCATGCCCGCGTACGTCGTAAAGTGCAAGGAACTGCCAGCCGGCCGCGTTTGAATGTTACGCGCAGTCTGGACCATATTTATGTGCAGCTAATTGACGACGAGGCTGGTCACACCTTAGCCTCTGCTTCTACCGTTGATGGTGCATTGCGAGCGGAACTGGCTACTTTGCCAAAGCAAGAGCAGGCAAAGGCTATCGGCAAAGTAATTGCTGATCGTGCTCGTGCAAAGGGTATTGAAAAAGTCGTTTTTGACCGCGGTGGTTTTCCTTACCATGGTCGTGTGAAAGCAGTAGCCGACGGCAGCCGTGAGGGCGGTCTCGTTTTCTAATAGAATTGGGAGAGAAAAATGGCTCGCAAAGAAAAACGTGAGAGACGAGAGAAGGACGAGCGCGAAGAACTAGATGAGCGCGTCGTTCATATTGCCCGTACGGCCAAGGTAGTGAAAGGCGGACGCCGCTTCGCTTTCCGCGCAGTGGTTGTTGTGGGCGATCAAAAGGGACGTGTTGGTGTTGGCGTTGGCAAGGCACGCGAAGTGCCTGATGCAATTCGCAAGGCATCGGACCGCGCACGCAAGGGGATGGTTTTAATTCCATTGCTCGGTTCGACAATTCCACATGCAGTACAAGCTCAGTTTGGTGCTGGTGAAGTATTACTTAAACCTGCTAGTGCTGGCACCGGTGTAATTGCTGGTGGTGGTGTACGTGCCGTTGTGGAAGCCGCTGGTGTTAGCGACATTCTGAGCAAATCCTTAGGCAGTGATAACATCCTTAACGTAGTCCAAGCGACATTTGAGGCCTTACAGCAGCTACAAGATTTTCGTCGCGAGGCAAAGAATCGTGGCGTTGATCCCAAGCGCTTGGCACCGTATTGGTATAAGGAGGAAGTCTATGCCAGCTAAATTAGAAATCACGCTCGTGAAAAGCCCAATTGGGTTTGAGAAACGGCAGCGGGCTACGCTTAATGCACTTGGCTTGCGGAAACTACATCGTACAGTTGAAAAAGACGATACGCCAGCCATTCGCGGCATGATCAATGCAATTTCACACTTGGTTGAAGTAAAACAGAAAAGTGTGGCGGCCTGATTTTGGTTGAATAGAAGCTATAATATAGCTTTTAAAATTAGAAGTAAAGGATAATCATTATGCAACTCCATGACCTGCGCCCCGCGGATGGTTCCACGAAGAAGCGCAAGCGAGTAGGTCGGGGCACGGGCTCTGGCAAAGGCAAGACAAGCACTCGTGGTACTAAAGGCCAAAATTCACGCTCTGGCGGTGGTACCAGCCCGACACGTGAAGGTGGTCAATTACCGCTGGTTAAGCGTCTGCCCAAACTGCGCGGTTTAAGCAAGCGTGGTTCAAACAAGAATATTTTTAAAGTCTATTACACGCCGGTGAACCTGGATGCACTCGAGCGACTCTTCGACAGTAATGCAAATGTGACCCCCGAGTCCTTATTGACAGTTGGTCTACTGGGCAGTCCTAAGCAACATATTGTGGTGCTAGCTCGCGGCGAACTTGCGAAGCCTCTGCATCTCAAAGTTCATCGCATCAGCGCTCCGGCTCGCCAGCAGATCGAAGCGGTGGGTGGTTCGGTTGAATTGTTGCCCGTGACAATCAATAAAAATATGCCGCGTTCTTAAACCTTTACTGTTCCACAGTAAAACTGGTATATGTCAGTGCTCAGTTAATCACAATTGTAATAATTTACTGTTAATTGAGCGCTGATAGCCGGGGAGAAAAATTCTAATGCTTGAAGCTATACGTAATGCATTTCGTTTGCCCGATCTACGTCAGAAATTGCTGATCACCTTTGGTATCATTGCGCTTTATCGCTTAGCTGCAAATATTCCATTACCTGGCGTTGATCGCGATGCGTTAGCCTTGATGTTCCGTGGTGATGACAGCAACATGCTGTTGAGTTTGCTCAATTTCTTCAGCGGTGGCGGTTTGGCGCAGATGGGTGTGATGGCACTGGGTGTCTATCCATATATCACCTCTTCGATTATTATGCAGTTGCTTACGCCAATTATTCCTGCTTTGGAGGAGCTACAAAAAGAAGGCGAACAGGGTCGTCATCGGATTAACCAATATACATATTGGTTAACAATCCCGCTTGCTATCTTACAAGCTATTACGCAATCGACCATCCTAAACCGTCAGCAATTGGCTGGTGGTGCAGTTGTATTACCCAACTGGGGTTTTACTGGCGATAATCTACTGCCTTCATTAACGATTATTGTTGGTATGACGGCTGGCACAATGTTTGCCGTTTGGCTTGGGCAATTACTAACTGAACAAGGCATCGGCAATGGCACATCGCTGATTATTTTTTCAGGCATTTTAGCGAATATCCCTTTCCAGATTCGCTTGTTGTGGCAACAACCAATTTTGCTGATCCTGTTTATTATCATTACGATCTTGACTGTTGCCTTGATTGTGTGGGTACAAGAAGGCCAACGTCGCATTCCCGTCCAGTATGGAAAACGCGTGCGAACAATGCGTGGCAATCGGATGATGATGGTTGGTGGACAAAGCACACATGTACCAATGCGTGTTAATACAGCAGGGATGATCCCTTTGATCTTCGCCCAAAGCTTGCTAATTTTACCGAGTACGATTGCGAGCTATTTTACAACCAATGCCGGTTGGATTGGCTCAATAGCACGTGCTGTTAATACTTGGTTAGGACCAACAAACTTTGTTTATTGGTTGCTCTACTTCCTGTTCACAGTTGCCTTTACATATTTCTACACAGATGTGATGTTTCGTCAGCAAAATTTACCGGAAACTCTACAAAAACAGGGTGGTTTTATTCCCGGTATTCGTCCTGGTGCCCGGACAGAGGCATACTTAAATGGTGTGTTATCCCGGATTACCTTGGTCGGGGCGCTTTTCTTGGGTTTTATCGCTATCTTACCTTACATTGCTAGTAGCATTGTGAGTGGTTTTACAGGAGCAGCGTCAGGATTAACTAGTAACAATTCTCTAATCATTACCAGCACTGGATTGCTGATCGTGGTCGGTGTAGTATTAGACACGATGAAGCAAATTGAGGCGCAATTACTAATGCGCAACTATGAGGGGTTCATCCGTTAATCATCTGGTTAGCGGCCTATACGACAGCCAGAACCTACTGCTCCGGTATTTGTAGTTTTGAAAGATCGAGCAGCATCATGATATCTGTCGTCGACTTCTCTTGCTCTAGTATTTTGTCCGGAAACGCTGGTAGGTTTGAGGGGAAATAATGAGTGCACAACAACGCACGTATGTAGTTTTGTTGGGTATTCCGGGTGCTGGCAAAGGTACGCAAGCCCGATTGCTCGAAGAATCACTCGGTATTCCGCAAGTATCAACAGGTGATATTTTTCGTTATAACCTTAAAAATCAAACAGAGCTAGGATTGTTGGCCAAAAGCTATATGGACCGGGGTGATTTGGTGCCGGACGAGGTCACAATCCGAATGGTTGAAGATCGTTTACAACAACCAGATGCAATCAAGGGCGCTATTTTAGATGGTTTTCCGCGCAACCTGATACAGGCCAAAACATTTGATGAGATAAGTGCTGTCTATGGTGGTATAAAATTAGTACCACTGATTAGTTTGGACGATGAAGAAGCCATAAGGCGCGTAACTGGCCGTCGTTCTTGCCGTACATGCGGTGCCGTTTATCATCTTGACTTTAATCCACCCAAGCAAGCGGGTAGATGTGATATTGATGGTGGTGAACTCTATCAGCGTGATGATGACAAGCTAGAGATAGTTCGCAATCGGCTTTATGTCTATTATAAGCAAACATCGCCTTTGATCGGCTACTACTTCGCCAAATCGTTGTTAGTCGAATTAGATGGCACCCAACCAATTGAAGTTGTATTTGAGCAA
>JBBRVA010000022.1:0-21326 GCA_038247295.1 Caldilineales bacterium
GGTGCCGGTCGTGAGTTGTCCGCATTGCGGGGAAAGTTATTTGACGGCAGAGACGCGGCACGAGCTAGAACGCATCAAACTGCACCGCCAGTCGTTTGCTGTCGAACGACCGGTATTAGTGGCGGAATTTGCATAAAACCGTCTCACTCCCCACCTAGCGCGACCTTGAACTATCGAGGATCCACCGTTCCAACGCCACCGCCGCACCATCCTCACCGACCGTCGGCGCAATCCACTGCGCCACCGCCTTGACGCCGGGCGTGGCATTGCCCATCGCCACACCAAACCCGACCGTAGCCAACATGGAAATATCGTTGTCGTTGTCGCCAATCGCCAACACGCGCTGCGGATCGATGCCCAGGATCGCGCACAGATGGCGCACGCCTTGACCTTTGTCCACACCTAGGGCGGTGCCTTCCACCAGGCGCGGGTGCGTGCGCGTGATGTGTAGTTCGTTGCCAAAGCGCATTTGCAATGCTGGCACAATGTCATCCGCTAACTGTGGATCGTTGTCAATGATAAATTTGAGCGGCGGGGGCGCATCCGCTGCCATTAACAGCTCGGCAAAGGCGGGCTGAATTGTGCGTGGACCACCAAAGACATGCTCGTGAAATTCGTGATCCACCGAGTGAGCCGGCAGGCGGTTTTGGTAGATAAGGGTGCGACCCTGTTCGTCAGTAAAGTAAAAGGCAGCAATGTAGGGTGACGCATCCGTCCATGCGGCAATCTGGCGGGCAGATGCCAGCGGAATCGTTGTGGCATGTAAAATGCGCCCCGTCAACGGATCGCCAATCACCGCGCCCTGCACGGCGATCACCGGCTGGGTTACGCCCAAATGCGCCATATGTTGGCGGATATAATCCAAGGTGCGGCCGGTGCCAATTGTGACGGGGACGCCAGTAGCTTGCACCGCGG
Organism: Caldilineales bacterium; assembly: GCA_038247295.1. GTDB lineage: Bacteria > Chloroflexota > Anaerolineae > Caldilineales > Caldilineaceae > JAPLGZ01. The sequence goes on from JBBRVA010000022.1 coordinate 916, forward strand.
CAATCGTATCCTGCACCCGCGCCGAGATGGCGCCGTGACGAAATAGATCGATGATGGTGCCGTCGAGGTCCAGGATGACGAGATCAAAAGGGTGAGATGGTGCGTGCATAAATGAAAGTCTCAAGCGCTTATAGGGCAATTGTTACCAATCGGTCGCGGCCGCTGTAATCTTGGCGCAGACTGACGCCGCGGGCATAGGGTAACTGCGCTTTGACCAGCGCCAACACCGCCGCGCCTTGATCGGCGCCGATTTCCAGATAGATAACACCGTTACGATTTAGCCACTGCGGCGCCTGGCGCAACAGGCGTGCAATCGCATCCAGACCTTCTGGCCCGGCTTCCAATGCCAATTGGGGCTCGTAGTCGCGCACGTCTGCATCCAGCGTACAATAGTCGCGCTGGCTGATGTAGGGCAAGTTGGCCACGATAATGTCGACACATTCCGGCAAGGGCTGGAGTAGATCGCCATGCAGCAATGTCACCTGACTCCGTTCGTCGAGCCGGGCAATATTTTGGTGGGCGACTTCCAGCGCATCTTTACTCAAATCAACGGCATAGACAATGGCATGGGGGCAATTCGTCGCCACGGCCAGTGCGATCGCGCCGCTGCCCGTGCCAATATCGGCAATACGTACGGGGACGTCATCGTACGCCTCGGCCTGGTCAAGCACCGCATCGACGAGCAATTCGGTTTCCGGACGGGGGATCAGTGTGCGGCGATCAACAATAAACTCCAGCCCGTAGAATTCTTTGCGCCCCACCAGATAGGCAACCGGTTCGTGCGCCATGCGCCGAGCAATCAAAGCGGTATAGGCGTTGGCCTGTTCGGCGGTTAGTTGGTAATCGTAATGGGCAAAGAGCCAGGTCCGTTCCACGCCCAGCACGTAGGCCAATATAACCTGGGCATCCAAATGCGAAGTGGCACATCCCGTGCCATCAATGCGCTGCTTGGCAAAATTCAACGCGCTGCCCACGGTCGTCCCCGGCACCATCTTCCAGACGTTTTTTCGATCACTCATTTTCGTCGGCCAGCGCTTGCAGGCGAGCAGCCTGATCACTGTGGGCCAATTCCTCGATAAATTCGTCGAGATCGCCGTGCATCACAGTTTCTAGCTGATAAACGGTTTTGTTGATCCGATGGTCGGTGACGCGGTTTTGTGGGAAATTATAGGTGCGGATCTTTTCGCTGCGATCGCCTGAGCCAACCATGCTCTTGCGCGTGGCGCCCATCTCGTCGACCTGGCGCTGTTGCTCCATGTCGTAGAGTTTGGTGCGCAAGATGCGGATCGCCTTGGCGCGGTTCTGCAATTGGCTGCGTTCATCCTGACACTCGACTACAATGCCAGTGGGGATGTGGGTCATGCGCACCGCCGAGTCGGTGGTATTGACGCTCTGCCCACCCGGACCGCTCGAGCGAAAGACATCGATGCGTACGTCGTTCATGTTGAGCTGCACGTCGATCTCCTCGGCTTCGGGCAAGACGGCGACGGTCGCGGCGCTGGTGTGAATCCGGCCCTGAGTTTCGGTCATCGGGACGCGTTGCACGCGGTGGACACCGGATTCGTACTTCAAGCGGCTAAAGGCGCCTTTACCCTTGACGCCAAAAACAGCCTCTTTGATGCCGCCAATGCCCGTCTCGCTCATGCTCAAAATTTCAACCTTGAAGCGATGGTTTTCGGCCCAGCGCGTGTACATACGCAAGAGTTCGGAGGCAAAAAGGCCAGCTTCTTCGCCACCGGTGCCGGCGCGAATTTCGACGATGACATTTTTGTCGTCTTTCGGATCCTTGGGTAGCAGCAGTTGTTTGAGCGCAGCTTCCAACGTGAGCTTCTCTTCGCTGAGTTGCTCAATTTCCATTTCGGCCAGTTCGCGCATCTCGGCATCACCATCGGTCAGCAGCGCCTGGTTATCCTGGATCTGCTTTTCGACCGCCTGATAACGCCGGTAGGTGGTGATCAGTTCCTCAATCTCGCTGCGTTCCTGGGCTAGCTCGTTAAAGCGGCCAAAATCCGACAGCACGTCCGGCGCCACCATCATCACTTCGAGTTCGTTAAAACGTGATTCAATTCGATCTAATTGTTCGTATATGGTAGCCATAGGTGTAAGAGGTGAAGTAAATTAGTAACAAAGTATAGGATGACAGGATGAGAAGATGACAGGATGAAGGGATGACAGGATGATATTGTGCATCCCTATGTCATCCTGTCATCTTCTCATCCTGTCCAGGTATACAAAATAAATCGCTATAAACTGTAATTCTCTATGCCATCAGTTTAATCGGTAAAAATTGGTAATTGGCCCAGCGCGATCACATGCGGCCAGTCGTTGGAACTGCCCTCGGTAAAGACGGCCATTTCGCCCACAATGGGGGCCTGGGCAGCATCCATCAACAAATGTAAACCCTTCAGCGTGCTGCCGGTGCTGATCACATCATCCACCAATACCGCATTTTTGCCCTGTACCAGCGGTAAATCCTTGCCATCCAGATAAAGTGTTTGCGGTGCACCCGTCGTAATACTAACGACTTCGGCTTCTAAACAATTGACCATGTAGGGCTTGCGCACTTTGCGGATCACGATGTAGGGTAAGCCGCTGTGGACCGACAACGCATGGGCCAGTGGCACGGCCTTTACTTCTGGTACAACCAACACTTCGGCCATCGTAGGCATCCGCTGGGCTAAGGTCTTTGCCGCCATCTCCACAACTTCGGTGTCGCCCAACATATTAAAGATGGCGATCTTTACCCCTGGCGCCACCTGAAAGATGGGCAGTTCACGCGTCAAGCCGCCGATCTTGACGTTGTAGATGCGGCCGTCGTAACTCATGGATTTACACTCCTTCTCCTTATACAGCAGAAGCATCCGGCCGCCGCAAGTCATGGGCGTTTGCGGATACGTTCAGAAACGCCCCAAAACCAGGTGTGGCACAGCAGTTTTAGGACCAATTTAACCACGCGTCTGGATCCATTTCAATCTTCTATTTTATCATAGATGTAGTAGAGTAACCAACGATTCATCGCTTGAAAACAGATTCAATGTCGGGTACAATAGAACATATGCAATTTCAAGCTTCTATGCTAACCCCTAATCCTACCCGTCGTCGTTCGATTGTGACCGTGCTCGAAGCCGCGCTGTCGGCAGTCGACCCGCGCCAAGCCATTCTGGCGTTGTTACACTGCGAAAACGACACGCTCACCGTTGGCCAACAGTGCTATGATCTGAGCCGCTTCCAACGCATTTTTGTCGTTGGCGCCGGCAAGGCGGGGGCGCCAATGGCGCAGGCCGTCGAAACTGTACTGGGCGAACGGATCAGCGCCGGTTTAGTCGTCGTCAAGACCGATCACCGCGCACCCACCACACGCGTGGAGATTGTGGAGGCCACGCATCCAGTGCCCGATGCCGCCGGGGTTGCCGCGGGACAGCGCATTCTGGCCCTGGCCGAAACAGCCAATGCCGACGACTTGGTGATCGCCTTGCTCTCCGGTGGTGGCTCGGCCTTACTCGTCAGCCCGGCCGAAGGGTTGACGTTGGCGGACAAACAACAGATGACGGGCGCGTTGTTGGCCTGCGGCGCCACGATCCAAGAGATGAACTGTCTGCGCAAACATTGCAGTGCGTTAAAAGGTGGTCAATTGGCGCGGGCAGTTGCGCCAGCCACCTTGATCACCCTGGTCTTGAGTGATGTCGTGGGTAGTCCGCTCGACGTGATCGCTAGTGGCCCCACTGTGCCCGACAAAACCACCTGGGCCGATGCCTGGGCGGTGGTAGAAAAGTATCAGCTCACCGATAAATTACCGTCTGCAATTCTGGCGCGGCTGCGGGCGGGCCTGGCCGGCGAGATTGCCGATACCCCCAAACCAGGCGATCCCGTTTTCAGCACGGCTCAAACGCAGATTGTGGCCGATAATCTTGTCGCGGCCGAAGCCGCCTGTGCCCAAGCGCGCACGGTTGGCTTTAACCCGCTGCTGCTGACAACCTACTTGGAGGGCGAAGCGAGCGAGGTGGCCAAGGTGGTGGTGGCATTGGCCAAACAAGCGCAGGCCAGTGGACAACCAGTGGCGTTGCCAGCCTGTTTAGTCCTGGGCGGCGAAACTACCGTCACCCTCGGCGCGAATGCGGGTCAGGGTGGACGCAATCAGGAATTGGCGTTAAGCGCAGCGTTGGCGCTGCAAGGCGCCAGCGGCATTACCATCGTTTCGCTGGCCACCGACGGCAGCGACGGCCCCACCGATAGCGCCGGCGGCATGGCCGATGGCGACACGGTGGCGCGCGGCAGAGCGCACGGTTTAAGTGCCGCCGAGCATCTGCGCCGCCACGACGCTTATGCGTTTTTACAAGCCACCAATGACCTGCTCATCACCGGCCCGACGCAAACCAATGTCAACGACCTGGTCTTCGCCTTTGTCGAAGCGCCACGAGAAACAATTGCCGCACAGGAGCAACCCATATGAGTCATCTGCCTGATTTCCAAATTGGCGTCGCCGGTACGGGTTTTATTGGCCCCGCCCATGTCGAAGCGCTGCGTAGATTGGGCATCACCGTGGCTGGCATCGTGGGCAGCAGCCGCAAACGACTAGGCCACCCCACCCTAACCCTCACTGCCATTCAAAAAGGAGCTTGAGCATGAAACTTGGCCTTATGAGCGCGGCGTTGCCGCAAATGTCATTGGAAGAATTGGCCGCGTGGGCCAGCCAAAACCGTTTTGGCATGTTGGAAATTGCCTGCTGGCCCAAAGGTCGGTCGGAGCGGCGCTATGCCGGTGTGACGCATATCGATGTGGCCGCGCTAGACAAAGCCAGCGCGCAGGAAATCAATGCCATGATCGAGCGGCACGAATTGCAGATCTCTTCCTTGGGCTATTACCCCAATCCGCTGCACCCTGATCCGGATCATCGCACCGAAGTGATCGCGCACTTAAAGAAAGTGATCGTGGCGGCAGAGTTGTTGAACGTACCCATCGTTGGCACCTTTGTCGGGCGCAACAAGGACGCGACATTCGAAGCCAATCTAGACCAGTTTGCGCAGATTTGGCCGCCGATCGTCAAGTTTGCCGCCGAACACGGCATCAAGATCGCCATTGAAAACTGCCCGATGATCTTCAGCAACGACGAGTGGCCGGGGGGTAATAACCTGGCGATCAACCCGCAGATCTGGCGCAAGATGTGGGAGATTATTCCCGATCAAAACTTCGGGCTTAACCTCGACCCGTCTCACCTGGTCTGGCAATTCATCGATTACACACGTGTAGTCCACGACTTCAAAGATCGTATCTTTCATGTCCACGCCAAAGACATGCGCATTGACCGCGAGCAACTCTACCAGCGTGGCATCATGAGCGCGGGCATGGGTTGGCAAATTCCGCGCTTGCCCGGCTTGGGCGAAGTCAACTGGGCGCAATTTATCAGCGCACTCTACGAAGTTGGCTACGATTATGTGGTTAGCATTGAACACGAAGATCGAGCGTTTGAAGCAACCGAAGCATTGGTCAAGCGTGGTTTCTTGATTTCCAGGGATGTGCTGGCGCCCTATTTACACTAGTCCAGCTTGCAGAGTAGACAGATGCGTACTGCGTAAAACGTACTGCGTAGAGGTACGGTATACGTTTTACGCAGTACGGCTATTTATATAGCTATTGCTACCCAACTAGGCTAGACTGCGCTATAGCATACAGCCATGTCAGCCATTTCCATCCATAATAGAGTTCTCATTATCCATCCCACACCCACAAAGGAGTTTTGTTCATGTCCAAATTGACAGTTGAAGGCTACGGTACATTTGATGTGCCAGAAAATAAACGCCTGGTATTGGCCTTGGTCGATGAAGCCGGCGTTGATCAGCTACATGCCTGTGGCGGCAACTGCAAATGCACCACCTGTCGCGTCGAATTCGTCGCCGGCGAACCGGACCAGATGACCGAAGCCGAAAAGCTTAAACTAGCCGACAAAGGCTTAACTGGCGTGCGCCTCTCTTGCCAAATTCTCTGCGATCACGACATGACCGTGCGCGCCATCAGCCGCCTGGAAGGCAGTGGCCGGGCGGATGCAGGAAGTCGACCCGAGCCGGATATTCATCCCGAACCGGTGTGGGTAGCTAAATAAACGATTAGAAAAACACTCTGGCGAAATTGCCAGGGTGTTTCATTTTGTAACTTGTGCTAATGCCGCTTCCCAGTTCTCGATCGACCCATTCTGGAGCATGACAACATTGATCAGGCGGGCTAGTTCATCACCACCGCGTGTGGTATCTTCACCCGCCACTGTGGGCACAGCCAAGTAACCGGCTTGCCGCAGCGCTGCCGCCCGGCGCTGGGCTCGTTCTACATCATGTCGATCTACCGTTTTTGAAACTTCCACGGCCAACCAGACTTCTGGTGCATTGGCATCTGTTTTGGGCCGGCCCCGTACAATTAAATCTAGTAGACGTACATCATCTTGTTCATCTTCAGACAGGTGTTGTTCCAGCGTTTCTTCGAGATCCTGATAGTTGATAACCCGGATGCGACGCAAAATACGGCCAAAATAGGCGGGTGCTCGCTCGCGGTATAAGCTTTCTAATTGTCTGCCGCCAAACTTGCCCAGTTCTGTTTCAAACCGTGTTTGAGAAACCACAAGTTGGTGTACGGTCTCTTCAGTTCGTTTCTGCGCTACGGTCAATTCAGCCACTTGCTGGTTTGTCTGCTTTTGTGCCTCGGTCAATTCAGCCACTTGCTGGCTTGTCTGCTTTTGCGCCTCGGTCAGTTCGGCCACTTGCTGGTTTGTCTGCTTTTGTGCCTCGGTCAGTTCAGTCACTTGCTGGCTTGTCTGCTTTTGTGCCTCGGTCAGTTCGGCCACTTGCTGGTTTGTCTGTCTTTGCCCCTCCACCAAGTCTTGCACAGATGCGCGCAAACTGTCGAAATCCTCACGACGCACCGCATATTGAGCGCGCATATTCTGTTCGACTGTTTCAATCAGTTCAAACATAGTCGGTCGCAGTTCTTGCGGTAAGCGTTGGATGATCGATGCGTAGCTCATGGCTGGTAATCCCCTGCTGTTTATTGTAACCCATTTTCCCCTAGGCAATCAAAAACAAACACCGCGTATCATTCAGCGCGGTGTTTGTTCGTTTCAAATTGATGACCTGACATGCTTTATAAGGGCAAGCGCAGGTGAATATCGATCATATTGGCGGGAACGGTGTAAAAGAGATGGTCGAAGCCCATCGCCAGGAAAAGCAGAGCCAGATAGAGCAGGCTATACTTGTAGAGACGCCAGATGTGATCAGAGGTGGGTCGTCGCCAGATATCGATTGCCCGCCAGAGAAAGATGCCGTTCAAGATCAGGGCCAAGACCAAATAGATAGGGCCAAGCAAGCCCAGAAAAACAGTCGCAATACAGATTAGCAACAGCAAAATACTGTAGAGCACAATCTGGTAGTGCGTCTCGCGGTCACCAGCGATCACCGGCAACATTGGCACACCGGCGGCTTTGTATTCCTTCTGGCGCATCAACGCCAACGCCCAGAAGTGGGGTGGCGTCCAGTAAAAGACAATCAGAAAGAGAATGATTGGCAAGAGCGAAATCTCATTCGCCACTGCGGCCCAGCCGACGAGCGGTGGAATCGCACCTGCTGCGCCACCGATCACAATGTTTTGCGTGCTGCGGCGTTTGAGCAGCATCGTATAAATACAGACGTAATAGACAATGCCACTCAGTGCCAGCAGCGCGGTGAGCAAGTTGACCGTCCACCAAAGCTGAATAAAACTGAGCAAGCTAAGGCCAAGTCCAAAAGTCAGCACTTGATATGGCTGCATACGCCCGCCTGGCAATGGACGTTTGCGAGTGCGCACCATCACATGGTCGATGTCACGGTCAATATATTGGTTGACGGCATTAGCTCCGCCTGCCGCCAGAAAGCCACCGAGCATGGTCCAAAAAATTAGAAGGGGACCGGGAGCATGCTCACCCGCCAAAAACATGGGCAACAAAGTGATGACCAACAGCAACGAAATGATCCGCGGCTTGGTTAGCGCGACATAATCGCTAAAGGTCCGATGCGCTTTGGGTCTCTCTTGCAGCAGCGGTTGTTCGAGCACCCCACTGTTTTTGTTCAGAGCCACTTTGCTCAGGGAACGTTGCAATTGCATTCAGATTCTCCTATATTGATGGGTTAGTCGATCAACCGCGACCAAGGCCTTCAAATATTTTTGCCATTAGTGTGATAATTTTTTCGTATTACACATGATGCGGCGCAGCAGACAGATCCGTCTCTTCGTTGGCTGGCTCAGTTGGCAATGGGGCTTGATGTTGAAGCCGCTGGACTCGACGCTCTTGGTGAACAATGAACTGTAGATAGCCAAAAGCCAAAATTAAGCCAAACAAAAACCATTGCCATGCATAACTGACGTGCATCGTTTCATCCAATGGCACAGGTTCGCTGGCGCGCATTGGCAAGTCATAAACGGAGCGGCCTGGCTCTGACAACTGGGCAATAAAGGCGGGCAACAATTTATAGGGCATTTGTGCCTGAAGCGCCGCAATATCCACACGAAACCATTCTTGTTGGGGCGTGGTTGGATTCTGTGCACCGGCCAGCGTTTGCGATTCTTTGATCAGGCCCACGATCGGCCCAGCCGTGGGCTCGTCAAATTGTGGCCAAAATTCTGGCGCAGATTGCTCATAAGGAATCCAGCCGCGTGCCACCAATACAGCCCTGCCATCTTCTAAGACCAAGGGCGTTAAGAGATTGACGCCTGGCACACCATCGCGAATCGCATTTTTTACGACCACCTGATGGGCATAATCATACTCGCCCGCGGCCTGGATGCGCCGGTATTCGAGCATTTCCAGATCAGCCGGCAAAGGTTCACGGTTGATATTAAATGGTTCCATTTGCCACTGGCGGGCCATCATGATATTGAGCGCCCGCTTCAGATCGCGCCGGTCTAATTGCCACTCTCCCAGACGGATCAAAACAATCACGCCAGCAATGACCAACAGCGTGGTCAGCCACCAGCGGCGATTGAATAATTTTGTAACAACAAGAATATGTTCCATGATTTAGTTTTTTACTCGTCTACGCTGAACCCCATTGGTTGCTGTTACTGGTTCACGTGCTTTACCTTGCAAACGTGACCAGAGGCCCATCAATCCAATGAGCAAGAGTAACCCAACCCCCGCGCTGCCGATCAGCACCCAGTTGAGGGTGCGTGCTGGCAACACTTCGTTGCCAAATTGTGCGTTACCTTCACCAAGCCTGCCTTGCACGCTAATCGTAACACGCCACTCCCCTGTCGTCGGTAATTCCAAGTCCGCTTCGTAGTAGGTGTTACCCAAAAATTCTGTCGGCAGTGCCGCTACGCTGATCACTTGGCCTAGTGGCGTTGCAGTCTCAAAGCGCACTTCTACCTGGGCATCAATCACCGGTTCGCCCGCAACACCTTCGGTTGGACCAGGGTTCAGAACCAGCACAGAGATGTGGTTCTGTCCTACCCGCAGTGGCTCTGGTTGTGTCCAGGCATAGAGCCGATAGGGTCCCGCGGCTGCATCCGACAAGCGCAGTGTGCCACCGGTGTGCGCATGGCCAGCGGCGGGTACAAGCAGTAGTGTTAGCACGACAAGCAGGCTAGTACGCCAGAGCCGAGTTGCCGATCGCCACGTTCGAATCTGCTTCACTGGATGGTCGCCGCATGGGCTCTCGCTTCGGCCAATTTTCGCCATTTGTTCTGTCTTGCCCGATGCTCCAGACCTGGAGCCACCATCTTCTCTTCATCATCCCAATTGGGCATCGGGCGTGGTAAACCTTGATCTTCCTTTTTGAAGGCGCCTGCTAAGAGAAAGACCACACCCCAGACGATCATTTCGCTGCTGGGGATCCACATGATGACGCCGCCGATCGCTTGATCTTGCAATGCGGTAAAGCCCCAGATGCGCGGCACCGTTTCGTAATAGGTATAGATTACATTCGGGGCGGTCGCGATCACAATACCAGCAATCATGGTTGGCGGAATCACGCCGATCAACATCGCTAAACGCGCCCACGGTGAAACGTTGCCGTGAATATGGGGTGCGGCGCCAACAATGTGCCACCAGAAGAGCATTGCCGCCGCAAAAAAGCTAATATGTTCTAGATCATGCACAAAGCCGTTGCGCAAGGCCAGGTTATAGGCATTCGGATCATGCCACCCCATATAAATGGTGATAAATGCCAACCAAGCGATCCCGGGATTGGTAATTTTCTTCAGAAAGCGCCGAAAGCCAGCATCTTGCGTAAACAAAGCGCCGATGCGTTTGCGCAAACCGATCGGCAATCCCCAGAGTGAAAAAGGGAACGGATTCGCCAGCCACAAGAGCGGCGCAGCAATCATAATGACCAGCTTGTGCTGCACCATGTGCATAAATAAAAGCTGGCCGCCTAATGGATCTACCGGCGACATATACGCAATTGCCAGCGCCGCTAGACCACTTAGATAGGCTACCAGCTTGCGCTTGGTGGCTAATTTGGGGTTGTTGCTCCGGCTGCGCAGTCTTCTCCAACCAACGGTGTACAGTGTGCCCATTGTTAGCAACAACACTGTCGTTTCGATGCGCCACTCCCAAGCAGAGAGCAACGCTTGTAACAAAGGATGCATAACTTACTCATCCGGCTATAGCAATAAGGGCTAGTAACCAGTGATCAGTTTAATATTCCCACTGCTCACTGATTACTGGTTACTGATCACTTTTAATGATTCCCTACCACTTCGCCAATCAAATAGAGGGCCGGATAGAAGAAAATCCAGACCAAATCCACGTAGTGCCAGTAGATGGCGCATGATTCCACGCCCCAGTGCTGTTCTGGCGAAAAGTGGCCCTTGCGTCCCATATTCCAAACAATGGCAATAAAGACTAGCCCGCTAATCACGTGTAAGGCGTGCATGCCCGTCATGGCAAAAACCACCGCGCCAAACGGCAGCGTGAGTCCTTCGGCATTGAGTGGTTGGTTATCTCCCCACGGTGTCAAATGGCCCTCATACAGAGCAGGGAAGAGACCCCATTCAAAAATTATAACGCCAAACAAAAAGACCAGACCCAGAATAAAAGTCACGATCAGGCCGATATTGAACATCCTGCGGTCGCCATGCTCCATGCCAGTCTCGGCTAGATTCATGGAGAAGCTGCTGATCAAGAGCACAACCGTTACGATCAAGCCCACCGTCTGGTCTACTTCTGGCCGGTATGGCCCCCACAGATAAAAGCGTGTGGCTAGTAGACCACCAAACAAAAAGGCCTCGGAGAGGAAGAAGAGCCACAGGCCCATGCGGTTATTGCGTAAGGCAACACCGTAATCCTCACCATGATCGGCATGGTGATCGGCGTGATGGGCATTACCGTGCGCGGCATGGGCTGTGTGCGCCGCCGGTGCGGCTGTTGTCACTACACTCATAGTCTAGTGTCCCCCTTCGGAGCGCCAGAGGCGTGAGATGTGCATAAAGTAATTGACCACCGCCACAGCCTTGAAGAGGCCCAGCAGCAATAAGATCACTGTGCTTGGAAACGAAATTGCGACAAAATATTCAATCCCTGTTAACACAGCCAACACCAGTGCGACGGTTGTGCTCGTCCGGTAGGCGGCGGACCGTTTTGAATTCATGCTAACCCCCAGAAAATAGGAAACGGTAAGTGGTAAGTAGTAAGTGGTAAGTGGTGGGATCCGAACCCTGACCACTTACTATTTATTTATTACAATTAATCATCGCCAGCTGCAGTTGCCGCGGTGCTCACATAACTGCCCGGCAAACCGTAATCATATGGATCACCCACCACATGAATTGGTTGGGCAAAGCTATGCTCGGGGATAGGCGAAGGAATCTGCCATTCCGGTGAGCGTGAGCGCCATGGGTTATTACCAGCTACCTTACCCATTTCGGCACTGTGGAACAGGTTGTAGATCATCAGTAGAATACCAAAGGCAATCACAAAGGCGGCCAGCGTGATAGCAATATGTACCACTTCCAGACGGCTCAGGTTATCGTTAACCATGCCACCCAACATCGGCTCATAGTCGGCGATGCGCCGGCGCATACCCATCGTGCCAGCGGTCATTTGGCCCACACTCATCACCCAGAAGGCGGGCGTCATCAACCAGAAATGCAGCTTACCCAATGTCTCATTGTACATACGACCGGTAATTTTGGGATACCAGAAGTAGATTGCCGCAAAGAAGGGGAAGACAAAGCCACCAAAGATCGTCGCATGGAAGTGGCCGATGACAAAGTAGGTATCATGCAAGGGCTGATCCGAAGCGACCGTTGCCAGCACGGGACCACTTAAGCCACCGAGCAGGAAGACCGAAATCGAGCCCAAGACAAAGAGCATTGGCGTCGGAAAAGTCAATTTACCACCCCAAAGCGTACCCAACCAACTGAAGAATTTAACCCCGGTTGGCACTGCCACCAGCAAGGTCGAAATCATAAACCAAACCCGCAGGTAAGGCGCATAGCCCGAGGTAAACATGTGGTGGCCCCAGACGATGAAGCCGACTAACGCAATTGCTACGCTCGAAAGTGCAATCCAGCGATAGCCGAAGAGCGGTTTGCGGGCAAAAACCGGCAAAATCTCGCTGATGATGCCCAAGCCAGGCAACACGAAGACATAGACCGCCGGATGCGAATAGAACCAGAAGAGATGTTGGAAGAGAATCGGATCGCCACCCTTGAGAGGGTCGAAGAAACCCATGCCCAACGAACGGCTCACGGATAGCATCAAAAACGCCTGCGCAATAAACTGAGTGGCCGTCAACTGAATGAAACTGGTCGACAAAATGGCCCAGCAGAAGATCGGCATGCGGAAGAGGCTCATACCGGGGGGACGCATCAGCAGAATGGTCGCAATCAGATTTAGCGAGCCCAGAATTGACGAGAAACCAAGGAAGAAGATGGCCATGAAGGTAAACTGGTAGCCCAGCGGCCCGACAAGACTGAGCGGTGGGTAGACCGTCCAACCGCCATCCCAGCCAAAGTAGGCGCTGGCAAGCAGCAAGGTGATGGCTGGCACGTTGATCCAGTAAGCAAAGGCATTCAGGCGTGGGAACGCCATATCAGCGGCGCCCAACATGAGGGGTACGACATAGTTCGCCATACCACCAATGCCGATCAGAATGCTAAAAAGTGCTGCCCAGCCGTGCAAACTCATCACCGTGTTATACGTGCCCGGTTCAAGAAATTGCAGACCGGCACGCGCCAACTCGGTGCGGAAGATAACGGCAAAACCACCGCCGATCATCAACATGATCAGCCCCGTTACCGCATATTGAATGCCGATGACTTTGTGGTTATAGTCCACGCCGAAATAGCGTGTCCATTCGGGCTGGCCAGGAGGCGCGCCATGGCGCATCGGGGTTTTGTGACCCTTCCACCACTGGGACCAATCATCCATCGCACCGACGCCAATTAAAAAGCCAATCCCACCGAAGAGCATGCCCAGCACCCAAGCTGGCTCTTCTTTCCAGGCCGGCATGCCCAGTAGAAGACGGGCAATCACTATTACAGCCATGCCGGTTAAAGTGCCAAGCACCTGGCCAATCAAGCCACGTACAAGCCCTAACGACAATAAAGACATAGAAACCTCCCTATATGACTTGCCCTGATTTACTCAGTGGTTTTACCAGTTTCAGCACTCGTGACAGCCGGGTTGACTTTGGCCACCTCGGTCTGTAACCAAGCGGTGAATTCGCTTTCAGGCACAACTTTGACTGGGGCCAACATATTCCAATGGGTTAAGCCGCATAACTCGGCACATTTTACACTGTAATCGCCTTCCAGGGTGGGGGTAAAGCGCAACGAAGTCTCGCGACCTGGCACCAGATCTTGTTTAACTCGGAATTCGGGCACCCAGAAAGAGTGCAAGACATCTTCCGATTGCAGCACCATATGAACGCGTTGATTGACCGGCAACTTTAATTCCGGGCTCACTACGCCACCTTCGTACTCAAAGGTCCAAGCCCATTGGCGACCGATCGCTTTCACAACCAGTTCATTATCTTCGACGCGCGTGATCTCATTTAGCGTATTGACGCCAATGAACGCAAACAGTACTACGAGCACCAAGGGGATCGCTGTCCAGGCAATTTCTAGGGTTGTATTGCCCTCGAAATGTTCGCCCTCGGTGTCGTCGCCTTCACGCCGGCGGAAAACAACAAAGGTGTAAAACATAAAGACCATCACCAGCGCAAACAGAAAAGCGATCAGCAAAACGTGCCAACGAAAAAGCTGGTCAATGGTAAAAGATTCTGTGCTTGCCTGTGCTGGGAAGGGCAAAGCGGCATTAAGTCCCCAATCTAACAGCACGGTGACAATCGCAACCAGTACGCCAGCAATAATAAAGTGCCGGCGATCGGACGATGATTTTGGCATGGGATTCATTACTCCTCAAACTCGGTCAATGGCTCTGCCTTTATTATACAACGTCATCAGAAAATCTGTATGCAGGTTGTGTTCCGATTTGAGAGATCGTATCCAACTCGCAAACACCACAAATCATTTGTGCTCATCAGCCGAAAGTAGACAAACCGTAATTTTATGCAAGGCCAAAACATCGGTTTGCATACTTTCAGCTGATAAGCCATTATTTGGAAAATTGTTTTACAGCGACGGCAGGCTCAACCACGTGCGGTAAGCGGCCCATGCCAGTCCCGCCGTCATCACCAGGGGAAGAAGGGTCCAAAACAACTCAAGCGCGAAATTGAGCCTAAAGCTACGATGCGCTTCGCGCTCAACTAAATTGTTTGTCTCCACTTGTTGCTGGCGCTGAAAAATACGCACAAGCGAATGCACCAATAACACCTGCACTAGCAGAAACAAGCCAAGCCCTACCACGGTAAATGTTTGGAACGTGCCACCCCACCCGCGTTCCAGCACAGTCACGACGGGTAGTAACGACGCGGTACCTGGGGTGTAGCTCAGATAAAGCCAGGCCAGAATGGGAAACACGGTGATAAAGGTCAAAATCAGGCGATTCAAGGTTGTTTTTTGCATTTTGATTCCAGTGCATCAACTAGTAGACAGGATTGTACCAAACTTCACAAGGCCTGTCAAAGCCCTGGCTACGCTACAACAATTCCAAATTCGAATTTAGAAGCAATGAGAACCATTTAGAATTAGTCTAAATAGGCTTGACAATTATTCCTTAACCATTTATAATTATATTAGTATTTTAGAATGATTCTAATAAAGAGAACTTATGAACAAATTTGATGTTTTTCTCGATACACTTCGCCAATCTGGCTGTCGGATCACACCGCAACGCCGCGCGGTCTGCGAATATTTGGCGCTTACGGATCGACATCCGACACCCTACCAAGTATACGCCGATATGGTAACCCATCATCCCGATATCAGCCGCGCTACTGTCTATAATACGCTCAATACGCTCCAACGCCTGGGTGCGATTGTGGAAGTCAGCTTTGGTGGGGATCATACCCATTACGATACTAATCCGGCGCCGCATGTAAATTTGATCTGTCTGCGTTGTCATCAAATCCAAGACGCTGACGAATTACCTCAATTCGATTTACAACAAATGCTCACCTTGACGGGTGACTTTCAACCCATAACAGCCCGCGTGGATGTGCTTGGCTACTGCCAAGCCTGTCAACAACAGAGACGCGCCGCGTCTAGCCAGCAAGGGCCTGTTCCATTTGAAATAAAAGAGGAAAAGCACCTATGACCACTCAATCTGTGCCGTCGCTCCTACCGGCGACAGCGCCGTCGCGGCCGGCACCCGGCACTAACTTTGTTTCAATTTTACAATCTAATTTTGAGCTTTTACTTGCATTTATCACTTTGATCGCCTTACTGATTGGCTGGTTGGGCGGCACCGTCACTGGTTCTCTGCCCGAATGGGCCATCCGTACCGCGGCCATTATTGCTTTTATCGCTGGTGGCTATTCGGGCCTCACCGGTGCGATTCAAGAAGCCAAAATAGGCAAGCTCGATATCGACTTTCTGATGATTGCAGCCGCGCTGGGCGCAGCCTTGATTGGGGAATGGGAAGAGGGCGCGCTGCTGCTCTTTCTATTTACGCTGAGCGGCGCGCTGGAACATTTTGCCATAGAGCGCACCCGCAAGGCAATCGAGGCGTTGGCTGTGCTGCGTCCAGAAACTGCACGCGTCTTGCAAAATAATACAGAAGTCACGCTGCCTGTCGATCAATTGCAGGTGGGTGATATTGTGTTGGTGCGGCCCGGTGAACGATTGCCCGTGGATGGTAAAGTGGTCAAGGGTGACAGCACCGTCGACCAAAGTCCAATTACGGGGGAGAGCATCCCCGTTCACAAACAAGTCGCCGATTCTGTCTTTGCCGGGTCGATCAACGGGGGTGGTGCGCTGGAAATCGAGGTCAGTCGCCCCGCCTCTGAAAGTACACTGAGCAAGATTATCCAGTTGGTCGAAGATGCGCGTCAGGATAGCACGCCTGCCCAACAGTTTATTGATCGCTTCAGCCAACCCTACACGTACACCGTGATCGGCGCCACGCTCCTCGCCGTTTTGCTGCCGGTGCTCTTTGGTAATGAACCCTTTAGCACGACCCTTTACCGGGCGATGACGCTGCTTGTGGTGGCCAGCCCATGTGCGTTGATCATCAGCACACCAGCCAGCGTGCTCAGCGCGATTGCGGCGGCGGCGCGCGGCGGTGTGCTTTTTAAAGGCGGCGTCTATTTGGAAAAAGTAGCTGAGATCCAAACGGTTGCCTTCGACAAGACCGGCACCTTGACGCATGGCAAACCGGTGGTCACCGATATTCACCCCTTGACTGATTACAGTGAAGAAGATGTTTTACGGCTGGCCGCCAGTGCCGAAATTCTCAGCGAACATCATATCGGGAGCGCGATTATAGCTGCCGCAGCAGCACGCCGCATTCTACTTGAGACGCCAACTGGCTTCCAGGCCATTCCTGGCCATGGCATCCAGGCGTGCTTCGACCGTGGCGACCATCAAGAGATCGTTTATATTGGCAACGATAAGCTTTTTATGGACGAGAAGATGGACATCTCGCCAGCTATTCGTTTGATTGGCGCGTCGCTACAAAAACAAGGCAAGACGGTGATGCTTGTGGTACGGCGCGGCACCATAGAAGATACACTGGGCGATACGCGTGACTGGGAAGTGGTTGGCTTTATCGCTGTCGCGGACACGATTCGCCCCGAAGCTGCTGGTTCTATCCAGGCGTTGCGCGATCTGGGTGTAAAACGTATTGTGATGTTGACGGGCGATAACAAAGCTGTCGCCGAAAACATTGCCCGCGCCGCCGGGATCGACGAGGTTTACAGCGATCTGCTGCCCGAAGAAAAGGTGGAGATTTTACAGCGCCTGGTGAAGGAAGGCAAAACTGCGATGCTGGGTGATGGCGTCAACGATGCCCCCGCGCTGGCAACGGCCAATGTTGGCATTGCGATGGGCGCCGGCGGCACCGATGTCGCCCTAGAGACAGCCGACATCGTCTTGATGGCGAGTGATCTCTCCAAGTTGCCTTTTATTCTCAACCTAAGCCGGCGGGCACAACAGATTATACGCCAGAACATCATCTTATCCGTGGGTGTCATCCTCGTGCTGGTGCTGACGACCATTCTGCTGCCGTTCTTCCGGCCAGACTTTATGCTGCCGCTGCCGCTGGGCGTCGTCGGGCATGAAGGCAGCACTTTAATTGTCGTCGCCAACGGGCTGCGCATGTTGGCCCTGCGGCCGCACAAGATGGGGGTATGATAATAAGTTGAGATGGCGTATAATTTCGGCAGCTAGATAAGCAAGAGGGGCAGCGAACGCTGCCCCTCTTGCTTATCTAGCTGTCATTCACACTACGAGCCTTGTGCAACCGGCAAAATCCTTTTCGACCAGCCGTTGCTGACAACAGCCGCAACCCTTACTGGATGGTATAGATGTAGACACCATCCGCAGTGTTCAGCCACAACTTGCCCAGGTTGCTCTCGGTATATAGGATGCTATTCACCGAAATCAAGTCGTAGGCGGTCTCGGTGACTTTTTCCCAGTCTGTATCGGCCAGGGCCTTGGTGTAGAGACCACGCACCGTCGCCAGGTAGAACTGATCGTTGGGGTGATAGGCGAGGTCGTTCAGGCCATAGCTGCCAGGAATGCCGCGGTCGACCACGTTGCGCAGTCCTTCGGCGGTGAATTGCCAATCCGCCCCGTAATTTTCCGTGGTCCAGACGCCCTTCGGTTCGGCAAAACCAATCAATCCTTCAATATAGACATCGGCGGTCAACGAGCTCAGCCCCCAAGAGGACGGGAAGACATTGGGCGTTAAGCGCACCCAGGTGTTGCCTTCATCATTCGTAAAGGCGACCACACCGCTGCCATCGGCGGCCACACCACCGACGTAAATCTGCTCCCAGTTGGGGGTCGCTGGCTGCGGATCGCCCAGCAAGGAAGCGGCGACCATATCGATGACGACATAGGTGTCCCACAGTGCTTCGGCCGGGTTGCCCGCCTTAGCTGTCCAAGTTTGGCCGCCATCTTTGCTCACATAAGGTGTCTCACAGTCGGCAGCAAAAAGGCTGTCCACGTCACCCTGGTGGGCCAAAAGTGGTCGCTTGTTGGTGCTGTCGGGCAGTTCGGTCCAGGTCAGGCCACCATCAATCGATTTGAACATCGGCTCGGTAACAGTGCTGACGCCGTCACACGGTGCGCCCTTGCCGCTGTAAAGTGTATTCGGATCAGCCGCGCTCATCACAAAATCATCAACGGCAGGCGTCGTAATCACCAGCACCCAGGTGGCGCCATTATCCGGCGAGCGATAGAGCGCACCGTCGGTGGTATAACCGTAAATCACAGGGCTCAGACGGTCACCAATCACTTTTTCCAAGCGTTCGCCATTGGCATACGCCGCATCTGGGGATTCTGGCGTGACCGTTGGTGCGGGCATCACGGTTGGCGTTACGGTCGGATAAGGATGATGGTGCGGGCGCCGCGTCGGCGTTGGATAGGGCACGGTGCCGGGCGGAGTTGGTAATGGGCTAATTGTTCCTTGACCGCTCGGGCTATATAATGCAGCCGCTTGGGCATTCCAAGAAAAACCATCGGCGCCAAAACCAAGCGAAAATACCAGAGCTGGGATAATGACAAATCCCAGAATCATGGCCGGTAACAGTACAAATGTGCGTAATAGACGGTTCACGTGCAGTCCTCCCTATAAAAATAACCGGATCGATTCGAATGTAGGCAAACAAGATCACAACCCGCCACGGCGCCTGAAGGCGAGCCATTATCTTATCTGCTGCTTTTTATTGCCAAACAGCCGCCTAATTCCGAGCGAATAAAGACGATTTAGCAATAACTGTAAGCGTATTTGCTTCTACAAGGGATGACGTGAGATTATGCTCAGAAGTAACGGTCAAATTTTAGCAATTCCATCTTCACTGCTTAACCAACTGAAAAGTATCCAAACTATTATTTTGCGAAATCAGCAAAAGATCGGCTTGCACACTTTTCATTGATGCGCCTTCAAGCTCTCGTATTTACCCATAACTCAGTGTGCTAATATGAGTGAGACAGATCCTCTCTAAAAAATAGAGAAGAAAGGAGGGAGGAAAATGTCTCACCATCAACTGGTTAAAGTGAAAATCAACGAGCAAATCCAAACGATGGTTGCGAATCCAGCAGTGACGCCTAAAGCGTCGAGACGTCGCTTCCGCATGGAATACAAACTTAAAGTCTTGGCTGAAGCCGAAGCCTGTAAAAAGCCAGGTGAATTAGGTGCGCGTGGTATCGCCAGCAACAACCGCGCAAGAACAAAACGCCTCGTCGGGCTCCGCCGCGCACCTTGAGTGATGAAGCGTGCGAGCAGATCCGAGCTGTGCTCAATACTGAACGTTTTCGCAACCAAGCACCGCGCCAGATCTATGCGACCCTGCTGGATGAAGGGGTTTACTATTGCCATTGGCGCACCATGTATCGCATTCTGGCGGAACACGATGAAGTGTTTTTGATAAACTAAACCCGCGTCAGTAAAGGCGAAAAAGATCAGGAAAAAGCGCGTCACAAGGAAGCAATCCGCTATAGTTGAGAGGTCAAGAGCCAGATCTCAAAACAGGAGCGGCGGATAGCGGAATTGTTGCAGGAAAGTGAAAGACAACCGCGCAAGCAGCGCTATACGAGCCACAAGATCTATGAACTGTTACAAAAAGAGGGGTACAGCGGGAGTGAGTCAGGGGTCAGGCGCTACATTGGGGAGCGGCGGCGCGAACGGAAACGGCCACCCGTGTATTTGCCGTTGGCGTTTGACCCTGGGGTAGATGGGCAAGTAGTACGACAACGTTAAATTAGCCACCAGTGGTAGCGAGCTTGTTTTAGGCCATTTTTTGCCAAAATTTGAACGGCAAAATGGGCACTAATTCAATCGAATCGTTTCTCTCGAAAATCAGATGCAAATCGCAGGTTCGTCA